>JALWJI010000001.1 GCA_027081695.1 Acidilobaceae archaeon
AGGCCTTCAGCTCCCTTCGATAAGTCTAGAAATACTGTTTTTCCACCAGTATATTTCGCTACTCTTGCTATCTGGGGCTTAACCTGGAACCCATACCTGTTAGCAAAAGAGTCTGGGCCTACCAGTCCTATACTCCAGCCCAGTGGATCAGCGTTAACCATTATCTCTAGAGGAATAGGTCCAGGGAAGGGATCAATAACAAATCTCTCCCAGACGACGCTTCCTAGCAATGGCTCAGCGCCGAGATCTTTTAGCCGTTTCCATACTAGTAATGCGCCGAGCGCGTCTCCGCCTCCTCCTGCGCCGAAGACAAGTATCCTGTCGTAGCTTTTAGCGATGTCGATCAGGCTTTCTCTTATTGGCACGAGCTATGCACCTAGAGTGGTATAGTGTGTGTTGGATTAATTACGTTGATATCTGTAGTCTGTTTCCTGGAGGATATGGATAGTAGAATTATATAGTTCCGCGATATATTCATGTATTCAAGTGGAACGATGAACAATGTCTCATGACACTTCGCCTGAATCACTGAAACGCTACGGATTCACAAGTATATTCAGGGTACTCTCCTACCTCAAAGACAACACGCTACGATTCACCGCGGCCATAGTACTAATTATTCTCATGGCATATACGAACGCGATAATCCCCGTACTAATAAAGAATGCGATAGACCTAGGAATATCACAGGGAAGCACAAGGACAGCCATATACTACAGCCTCTTAATACTAGGGGCAGGTATACTCAACGGCGTATTCAGCTTTACTGGCAGGATACTCCTAGTTAAAGCATCACAGGAAGCAGTTTATCGGCTTAGGCTTGACGCGTTCAGGGCAGTCCAGAGACAGAGTATGGATTTCTTCAACAAGACACTCGTCGGACAACTAATAAGTAGGATAACAAATGACGCCGAGAGAATCACGGGATTTCTATCCTTCAGGCTCCGCATGCTGGTCTACTCCAGCTTCCTGATAGGCATATCCGTCTACTACATGCTAGGAATGAGCACCAGCCTAACAGTTATAGCACTCGCCACGATAGCGATAGTAATGACTATAAACGCCCTATATGCGATGAAGGTAAGACCAGTATACGACAAAGTAAGACACCAAACAGGAAGTGTAGCAGCAGTATCCACGGGCCTCATAGCCGGCATAAAGACAGTGAAAAGCCTTGCACTCGAAGACAGCCTATTCGCCCGATTCCAGGATGAGAACAAGAAACTCTACGAGTACTCTGTCGAGGCTACACGCATAACAAGCCTCTATGGGAATCTCCCCTTCCTCGTCATGGGAGCCTCAATGACTGGGATCCTCCTTATCGGAGGACGCGCAATAATAGGAGGAGGCCTAACAGTCGGTGTCCTCGTAGCATTTCTAACATACATGCTAACAATGACGTGGCCCCTCAGAGCCCTAGGATTCATAATTGGGGACATGCAGAGAACAGTGGCAGCAGCAGCTAGATTGTTTGAAATAATCGACTCCGCGCCGAGCCAACTGGATCCAGAGGATGCATTAGACTTACCAAGCCCAAAAGGAGATGTAAGAGTAGAACACGTAAGCTTCTCATATAGGGGAGGAAAAAAGGTAGTAGACGACGTATCCCTACATGTCCCGCCAGGAGAGAAAGTGCTAATCACCGGCCCGCCCGGATCCGGTAAAAGCACCTTATTAAAACTCATAGCCCGGCTATACGAGCCTGATTCAGGTAGAATTCTCATTGATGGAGTAGACCTAAGAAGGATCAAGAATAGCACGCTCAGGAGAATAATAGCATACGTTCCCCAGGAGCCCTTCATATTCAATAGGAGCATTAGAGAAAACATCGCTCTCGCTAAGCCAGATGCAAGCATAGAAGAAATAGTGAGAGCTGCGAAAATAGCGAAAATCCATGACTTCATAGCTAGTCTCCCTAATGGCTACGATACAATTGTCGGAGAGAAAGGAGTCACTCTCTCCGGTGGCCAAAGACAGCGTATTGCTCTCGCTAGAGCCCTCTTACTGGATCCGAAGATTCTCCTCCTCGATGATCCCGTCTCGAACCTCGACGCCGAGACAGAAAAGATGCTCGTAGAAGACCTCATAGATATAGCCAAGGATAGAACAGTAATCGTTGTATCACAGAGGCCCAGCCTCCGTGTCCTCGCCGACAAGATAATCGTAATGGTGGACGGAAATATAGTCGAGGAGGGATCACATGAGGAGCTACTGAAACGCAAAGGACACTACTGGAGCATCCTCGCTAGCCACGGTGAAATACAATGACTGAGAATAGCCAGAGCAGTCTCATGATATTCAAGAGGTTCCTGTCAGAGGCATTCGTGCATAGAAGACTCCTAGCCGTCATATTACTAGCCATTATAGGCTCGACTATTTCTACGCTTGCGGCACCATATATTCTAAGGATAGCGATTGACGAGTACATAGTACCAGGAAGGTTCGAGGATCTAGCAGGGATCGCACTACTTTATCTTATAGCATTGACAGGACAATGGTTCTTCACAACTCTCCAGACATACACGGTACAGGTATTTGGTCAACGAGTGCTTTTCGATCTCCGCGCCAGACTACAGAGAAAACTGCTGGACTCTAAACTAGATTATTTTAAGGACAAGAGAACCGGGGATCTAGTCTCCAGGATAATTAATGATACGAGCATGGTTAACGATGTGCTTGTATCTGGCCTGCTAGGTGGTATAGGTAGTCTTTTAAGCTTGGTAGGGATTATTGGGGCAATGCTCCTCTTAGATGTTCAATTAACCGTTGTCGCTATGACTACTATTCCCTTGATGGTGTTCATATCAAAATACTTTGGAGGACGAATATACAGGGCATACAGGGATACGAGACAGAAAATAGCAAAAATCTCCAGTATAGTTGAGGAGTCTGTGAGCGGTATAGAGACCGTGAAAGCTTTTGGAAGAGAGCCGATGGTGGAAGAAGAATTTAGCCGTGCCTCTAGGGATACTGTAAAGGCCTATATGAGAGTCGCCTACTACATGGGCTTCTTCTGGCCTCTCATGAACATATCCTCCCTCCTCAGCATAGTAATAGTACTAGCCTACGGATCTTATCTAGCCTACACAGGAGCCGTTAGTCTCGGAATAGTAGTAGCATTCGTCCAATACACTCAGAGATTCAGGGGCCCAATCAACAATGTCGTAAGTATGTACGATAGCCTTCAATCAGCACTAGCATCCCTCGTCAGAATATACGAGGTGCTAGACGACGAAAACATCGAGGAAACAGCAGGCGAAAAAATAGACAGGCTCAAAGGAGAAATAGAGCTCCGCGAAGTCTGGTTCGAATACGAGCCAGAAAACCCGGTGCTAAAGAATGTAAATCTCCACATTAAGCCAGGAGAGACAATTGCCCTAGTCGGTAGAACAGGGGCAGGAAAAACTACTCTTGCGAACCTAATAATGCGCTTCTACGACCCCACCAAGGGCCTGCTCCTTTACGATGGAAAAGACAGTAGACAACTGGATAGGCGAAGCATACGTGCTAGAATCGGCTATGTTCCGCAGGAGACCTATCTGTTCCCAGGAACAATAGCAGAGAACATCCAAATAGCAAGACCAGGAGCATCTCTCAACGATGTAGTAAGAGTATGTAAAGAGCTTGGGATACATGAGTTCATAATAAAGCTCCCACGAGGATACGATACGCCTGCAGGAGAGGCAGGGAAGCTATTGAGTGTAGGAGAGAAACAGTTAATCTCCCTTGCCAGAGCACTCATCCGTGATCCCGATATAGTCATACTGGACGAGGCATTATCAAGCGTTGACCCGCGCACCGAGCAACTAGTATATCAAGCCATGCAGAAACTGATGAATGGGAGAACAAGCATTATAATCGCACATAGGCTATCCCTGACAAGACTAGCTGACAGGATAATAGTACTCGACCAAGGAAAAATAATAGAGCAGGGCTCCTTCAATGACCTAATCAAAAAGAAAGGATACTTCTATAAGCTATATACATCTCAGTTTGAGAAAACCATGTCTAAACCTCTAACATACAAAGCTGTTAGTCCTACACATAGAAAGATAGACTAACTAATTCAATATTTAGGGAAGAAAATCGGCGATGAATTAAAGGAAAAAGCTTTGTTTTATCTTGTATCACGATATAAGCTCCTCAATTGGTATCTCTACAGGAGCCTTATCCATCGCCTCTATATCTACTCCTTCTACTAGCTTTGACTCTGGAGGTAACGGCTTCTTTGGCTTTATCTGTTCCTTCGGTATCTCGGCCTTCTTAGCTGTTTTCTTCTTGAATAGGCCTAGCTTGTATTTTATCAGGGCGCTTCTCAGTCTCTGGATTGCTGCTCCTGGATCAACCATCTTTGGACATACCGCGCTACATGATGCTGCGTAGTGACAGCTCCATGGTCCTTCTTCTACGTCTACTGCTTCTAGTCTTTCTTTCCAGGCTTCGTCTCTTGGATCGCTTACGTAGCGCCATACGTAGGTTAGGGCCTGTGGGCCTAGGAACCTGTCGTCGCTTGCGGCAACTGGACAGGCACTGTAGCAGAGGCCACATGCTATACATAGCGTGTACTCGTAGAGTTCCTTGTGTTCTTCAGGAGTCATTATGAATTCTGCGTCTCCTTTCTCTACTTCTTCCTTGTTCTTTCGTATTAGGTATGGTTTCACGCTCCGGTGCTTGTTGAAGAACTTTGTGAAGTCGGTTAATAGGTCTTTGATAACAGGATGGTTCTTAAGAGGCTCTAGCTCTATAACTGGCTTGGCTTCTGATGCCACTTCTGAGATCTGTGTTTGACAAGCAAGTCTTGGCATGCCGTTTACTACCATTCCACAGCTTCCGCAGACTCCCATTCTACAACTGTATCGCATTACTATTGTGTGATCGATCTCTTCCTTGATCTTGAGAAGTGCGTCTAGTATAGTCATTCCTCTATAGGTTTCTACCTCGTATTCTTCCCACCAGGTTTTGTCTTTTTCGGGATTGTATCTCCTGATCCTGAAGATTACTTTCTTGGGCGGGGTTCTTGTTGCTGCCTGTGCATCGAACGTCATCTCATACCACCTCCTCTACATCATGGATTTGGATTTGGAGTCCCTATCACGGTGTATGTTGCTAGCGCGCCGAAAACCACGAGAAGTATGACTATAACTATTGTTATGAGGCTCTTGTATTTTCCACTTGTCCACTCTAGTAGTATTCCGCGTAGGCCGTTGAAGCCGTGTATTAGTGCTGCGTAAGCGAATATGAGTAGTAGTATTCCGTAGGCGTCTATCTCGTGGTATACTAGGCTTGGTGATAGTGTGTCTTTGAAGGTTTCTACTCCTCTTAGCCATGGTACCCTAATCACTAGGTGCCATGTTAGTAGGAATATGAGTAGTATCGCGGTAATGTACTGGACAATTGCCTGGACTGTTCCTTTCTTCACCATTCTACCACACCCCCTACTTGAAGAATACAATGTATCCTGTTAATGCCCAGAGTATCGGCCATAGCAGGAATACGAGATAGAGTAGTTTTCTCTGGCATGCTTTAAGGCTCGGCGCTAGATATGGTGGCTTCGGCTTCTCTGGTTTTCCAATGCATACTCCGAAGAACTCTACCAGTAGTAGTCTTATTCCGTTTAGTCCGTGGAACCATGCTATGCCGGCGAAGAAGAAGAAGTATAGTGTCACCAGGCTGAATCCTTGTGCCTTGCTTATCTCCTCTACCCAGGCCTCCCATCCTGTATGGGCAGGCGTCCCTGTTACATATATGTGGGCCATTATTATCAGGGCCATTAATATGCCTGTTACTCTATGTAGTACGAATGCAACCCTCTCAGGATTATTTACGATCCGTAGTACCCATGGGTTTATGCTCGCGATCCACCCCGGCTTGTTTTCTAGAACCCTTGTCTTTTCCTCCGCCACTTGAACCACCCCTCTAATACTTTCTCTCTACAGGCTTCCAGGTCGTTATAGCGACGGGGCTGTAGGTGATTCGTACATCGTCTTCTCCGTTTCTCAGTACTAGCGTGTGTTTCAGCCAGTTCTCGTCGTCTCTCTTTGGATAGTCTAGCCTATAGTGGGCTCCTCTGCTCTCGGTCCTGTTGAGTCCTGCCTTGACCGCGACTAGAGCGGCGTCTAGTAGGTTTATCGTCTCTATTGCCGCCTGTAGATCCGTGTTGTATACCCTGCTCTTGTCTTCGACATACATCTGAGACCTCATGAGTTTTCTGAGCTCAATTATCTGGGACAGGGCCTCCCTCATCCCGTCTCCTGTCCTGAACACGTAGAAGTAGTCTCCCATGATGTTCCTCACTTTCCTCCTGATCTCGTAGCTCGGTACTCCTGATTCCCTCTTTAATAATCCGAATACCCAGGATTCTTCCTTTGCGTGCCTATCAGGTGACGCGCTTGGCGCGTCTGGCGTCCTGAGAACGTACTCCGCTGCTAGGAGTCCTGCTAGTCTTCCGCTAGTTAGACACTCTGCAGTGCTGTTGCTTCCGAGCCTGTTGGCTCCGTGTACGCTGGAGGCTGCTACTTCTCCTGCTGCGAATAGTCCCTTTATCCATACTCCATCCTCGTTGAGAACCCTATAGTATTTGTCTGTGTGTAGTCCTCCCATTGTATAGTGTGCTGCTGGCCTTACAGGTATGGGTTCTTCAACCGGGTCTACTCCCGCGTACCTAATGGCTATTTCTCTGACTGCTGGTAGTCTTTCGTTTATCTTGTCCTCGCCTAGGTGTGTGAGGTCTAGCTTAACGTATCCTAGGCCGGATACTTCGTCTTTGAATCCTCTGCCTTCTAGTATTTCTTTCATCTCACATCTCGATACTATGTCTCTTGGCGCTAGCTCTCCCTTGGTCGGTGCACAGTCGCTTCTCAGCATGAATCTTTCTCCTTTGTTGTTGATTAGGTAGCCTCCTTCTCCTCTGGCTCCTTCCGTTATAAGGATTCCGCTTGGGACTAGTCCTGTTGGGTGGAACTGTATGAACTCAGGGTCTTTTACTGGGACGCCTGCTCTGAATCCTACAGCGTATCCGTCTGCTGTGACCGTGTGTGCATAGGTTGTGAAGTTATAGAGTCTTCCTCCTCCGCCCATAGCGATTATAGCGGCTTTGCTCTTGAAGTAGTAGAGGTTGCCGTCCCTCATGTTGATGGCGTATAGTCCTTTGTACTGGTTGTCTTCAACCACTATGTTGGTTATGAACCATTCGTCGTATCGCTCCCACTTATCGTATTCTAGGAGCTTGTTGTATAGTGTCTGCATCTCGAAGAATCCTGTCTTGTCGGCGGCGAACGTTGCTCTTGGATGGCTGTGTCCTCCAAAGGGTCTCTGCGCGATCCTGCCGTCGGGGCGCCTGCTCCAGGGGAGGCCCCAGTTCTCTAGGAGCCTTATCTCCTCTGGGAGTAGCTTTACCATGAGCCAGACCGCGTCCTGATCTGCTAGGAAGTCGCTTCCCTTAACGGTGTCCCATGCGTGGAGAGCGAAGCTGTCGCCCTCCTCTGGATAGAGTACTGCAGCTGTTCCTCCCTCAGCACTCACGCTGTGGCTCCTCATAATATGTATTTTGCTTATGAGTGCTACGTCTATTTTGTCACCATATTTTCTCTTGATTTCTATCGCTGCTCTGAGACCAGCGATGCCTGTCCCCAGAATCACTACATCGTGCTCTATCGTCTCCACGCTCGGCAAAACTGTCCCCTCTACACATTTGTCTATTCAGTTTATCTCTGTATATCTATTAATCATATTTAAAAGCAAACCATAAGTTTATCCCTATGAAATCAGACCCTACATATCTAAATACGGTGGTTTCCCTCTCCCTACACCATTGTTAACCGGGGGGTAAACATCTCGACGATTCCAACACGTCTACCAAAGAAAACAGTCATCGCTAGAAGAATAACCATAGGAAAACTAGCGTCTCCAATAATAAAAGGCCCCACCTAACAATATAACGACCGCAAAGACCACTCCTAGCACTAGGAAACTATTCTCACGAAGAGGCAATGGCTCAGTCACCACCGGGTTATGATCAATGATTACAAGAACATAACCCGTAGCAATACTGTTTATGTTATCCACAAGCTCGCCCAGGACCATATTAGAGATGTTCCCTGTCACAAACACTACAGGCAACTCGGCCTCGCCACAGTACCCTATAGCCTTAACATAAGGGTTCGAGTCCCCAAGCACCTCATAAATTCTATTAGCGTCGTGCTTGGCAACATCATAGCTCTCCAACAATTCCACTAGCACAATTTCATCCACCGGTATCTCTAGATACCTATTGATTTGTTGTATCACGTCATTACTGTCCGCGAGATAATTTGTACACTCGCCTCCAACATGATACGCTACCAATATTCCGGAGTCAGTGGTCTCGTTATAGTATAATCTTATACCTCTTATCTCGTCCTCGCTTTCGAGAAGGCCGGAAAGGATCTCTGAGATAGTAGTGTTATCCACGCCAGGTGCGAATATATCAT
>JALWJI010000002.1 GCA_027081695.1 Acidilobaceae archaeon
CATGCTTACGTCTACCATTGAGACAGCCTCATCCGCGACAACTAGCTCTGGTTCTAATGCTATTGCACGAGCTATGACTGCTCTCTGTCTTTGTCCTCCACTCAGCTGGCTTGGAAGTCGCTCGTAGAAGTCTTTCGCGGGTGTTAGTCCGACTCTTTCGAGAAGCTCGAGAGCCCGTTTCCGGGCCTTCTCCCAATCCATTATCCCGTGGATTACTAGTGGCTCTGCTATTGCTCGCCCTATCTTCATTCTGGGGTTGAGGCTAGCGTAAGGATCTTGGAATATCATCTGGAATCTTTTTCTAAGAGGCCTAAGCTTCTTCTCCGGCATATAAGTGATATCGATTCCGTCGAAGATTATCTTGCCTGATGTCGGCGTGTAGAGACGGGTCACTAGCCTACCGACCGTTGTTTTACCACTTCCGGACTCTCCTACCAGGGATAGTATCTCTCCTCGTCGAAGACTGAAGCTTACTCCGTCTACTGCTTTGAGTATCTTTTTCTCTCCTTTCCGCTTGACCTCGAAGTACTTTTTGAGGTCCTTAACCTCTAACAGTACTTTTTCCGGCATGACTCGTCACCACTCTTCTCACTTGTAGAGATGACAAGCCACACGTCTCTTGTTCAACCTAGTATAGGCTGGGAAACTCTCTCTGCAGACCTTCATTGCTTTGGGGCATCGTGGGTGGAAAGGACAGCCTGGTGGCGGGTTCCGTAGGTCTGGTGGGTTTCCTGGTATAGACCTGATCTCTTTCTCACCCCATAAGTCTGGCGTGCTCTCGAGTAATCCCTCGGTATAAGGATGCTTGGGATCGTTTACTATCTCGTCTACTGGCCCGTCCTCTACTATTCTGCCAGCGTACATTACTACTATTCGTGTGCTTCTCTCCGCGGCGAGTGCTATGTCGTGGGTTATGAGGATTATTGTCATATTGTATTTTCTCTTGAGCTCCTCTAGTAGATCCATGATTTTTGCTTGTACCACTACGTCTAGGGCGGTTGTCGGCTCGTCTGCTATGAGTATTTTTGGCTGGAGGGCTACTGCTGCAGCTATTAGGACTCTCTGTCTTTGTCCTCCGCTCAGCTGGTGTGGATAACTGTTGATCCTGTTCTCCGGTATTCCTACTTCTTTGAGTGCTTTCTTTGCCCTCTCTAGGGCTTCTTCTTTATCCGAGACTATACCGTGTTCTAGTAATGCTTCTGCTATCTGGTCACCTATCCTGCGTAGGGGGTCAAGGCTTGTCATAGGATCTTGGAATATCATTCCTATCTCGGGGCCTCTTATTCTGCGTAGTTCTTTCTCGGATAGTTTCGCTAGATCCGTGTCCTTGTAAATGATGCTTCCACTGACTATTCGGCCTGGGGGAGGTATGAGCCTCATTATACCGTATACTAGGGTGCTCTTGCCTGAGCCCGATTCTCCTACTATGGATACCCATTCTCCTGGCTCGATTTCTAGCGAGGCGTCTACTACTGCTCTTACTGGGCCGGACAGAGTATAGTATACTATGTTTAGATCCTTTATCCTGAGTAGGCTCATCCCGTTCACCTCTCTGTTCTGATCTCGAGTTTTTCGGCTAGTCCTTCTCCTAGCAGTGCGAAGCCTAGTGCTAGTAGGGTGATCATTAGTCCTGGGAAGAATATCATCCACCATGCTCCGGCTAGGAAGTAGGATTTACCCATGTACAAGTCTAGTCCCCAGTCGGGCTGTGGGAATGATACTGTGAGGCCGAAGAATGATAGTCCTGCCTCGGTGAGAATAGCGTCGGTTGATCCTAGACCGAAGACTACTAGCACAGTGGGCGCCACGTTTGGTAGTATGTGATTGACTAAGATAACGCGGTCTGGTAATCCTAGGCTTCTCGCAGCCTCCACGAATAGGCTCTGTTTGAGCTTGAGGACGCTTCCTCTTACCATCCTGAAGTACGTTGGCACGTATACCACTGAGAGGCTTATCGCTGCGTTCTTCGGGCTTGCTCCTAGAACGCTTGCCACTGCTATTGCTAGGATTATTCCTGGGAATGCGTAGATGCTGTCCATTATCATTGAGAGTACTCTGTCTAGTTTGCCTCCGTAGTATCCGGATATGAGGCCTAGTGGTATTCCTATGCTCATACTTATGACTGCTGCAAGTATGACGACGTAGAGGATTACTCGTCCTCCGTAGAGGATCCTGCTGAAGACATCGTATCCTAGATTAGTGGTCCCCATGGGGTGCTCTCTGCTTGGTGGTAGTGGTATTCCTTGGTATTCTTCGGGTACGCTTGGAGCATCTGGTGGATAGGGGGCTATGTAGGGTGCTAGCAGGGATAGTATTGTTATTGTTAGGATTATAGTTAGGCCTGTTAGTATCATCGCCTTTCCAGGGTATCTGTCTCGGAGGAATCCTCCAATGGTTTCTCCTATCGTCTTCATAACGTCCTCACCTTCTGCTAGTATCTTATTCTTGGATCTATGAGGGCGTAGATGACGTCTACTATTAGGCTTATTAGCCCGACGAAGAACGCGAAGAATATCACTGCTCCCTGTATCGCTGTATAGTCTCTGTATGTCACTTTCTCTAGTAGGTATGATCCCATTCCTGGCCAAGAGAATGTTGTCTCGGTAAGTACTGCTCCTCCTAGAAGTATAGCAAACTGGAGGCCCATCATAGTAACAATGGGTATGAACGCGTTCTTCAACGCGTGTCGGAGAACCTTTGTGTCTCGTATTCCTCTAGCCTTGTATGCTCTTATAAAGTCGCTAGCCAATACTTCGGAGAGGTTGGTCCTTACTAGCCTCGTATAGGCACCGCTAAGCACTATGCCTAGAGTCAGGCTCGGCAGTATTAGGTGTTTTACTGCGTCGATGAAAGCGGGCAGATTCCCTGTTAGTAAGGCGTCCAACGTGTATATTCCCGTGATCGTGTCGAGCTGTATTCTTGCACTTAACCTTCCACTGGTTGGTAGCCAGCCCAGCCATAGTCCGAAAATAAGCTGTAGCATCATGCCCAGCCATGGAATGAATAATGTATAGGCTACTATGCTGAATACCCTCATGGATGTATCTATCTTGGTGCCCCGCTTTACAGCCGCAAGAGTCCCTGTTACTAGGCCTAGGAGAACGCTTATCGTGAATCCCCATATGGTAAGCTCTAGAGTGGCCGGGAACCTGGCCTTTAGATCCTCCCATACGGGGCGGCCTCGGATAACAAGGCTTTCGCCGAAATCTCCATGAAGTATATTCCAGAGGTACTCAAAGTACTGGACGTAGAGCGGCTTGTTTAAACCAAGCCTCTCGGCTAACTGTTGTTTTAGCTCTTCGGGAATATAGCGGGTCCCGAGAGCGGCTTCTATAGGATTACCGGGTATAACTCTGAGCACAATGAAGACTAGGGTATAGAGTATTAGGATAGTTGGAATTATTAGTAATGCTCTCGTGAGAATATATCTTGCTAGCGGGCTAAGCCTCAGTTTTCCCACTTTGATTCCCTCTGGCATTCTGTTGCCTGGGAAAATAACGAGATCCTTTATATTATATATGGAATACCTAGACCACTATCAATACACTATGTAAAAAAGAATCCATTAATCTATAACCTATCATGTACGATTAGTACTACTAGAAGAATCGAAGTAATTGAAATATTCTACGAGTAAACATATTAATTATTCAAAATATAATTGATTTCTTACGATTCTATAGCATTCAAACAAATGTAAGAATACTCTTCTCTAGCTATACCAAGATGTAGACGTCCCGACACTATCAATTGTACAATGATGTCTCCCACGACATAGATAATAATATGCCCGTGAGGCCCAACTTTTTGCTCGATCCAAGACGTATAGAGGAACGAACAGCTGAATGAAACTAAGCCAAGCAAGAAATACCACAAATATGATGAATATAATGCCTGATGGGATCGGCTATAATCGACGCAGCTAACAAAACCATCGCTAGTATGGGATAATACGTTGCCTTATAAGAAGGCTCTCCCACAGGAGGAACATACTCTTGGAATATCTTAAACGTCTCATTATGCTATGTATTACAAGTATAAACTAATAGCCGAACGGCGACTCCAACTATAGTTAACAAAATAGAAGCCACATGCTCAAACAACGTGACTATTAAATTTATCATATATGTCAGGACAAAGAGGTAAAAATCCTCTTTTTGACTAGACTCCAGCCGAACTCTTCTTGTACTCTCTATAACATGAGTGGGTAGACATAATTGATTCTGCTCATTGATACCTTTTATCTCACATTAATAGTGTCAGCGTAATTTCTGCAGGGATTCTCATATAGAACTAGTATTATCGTTAATCGCATGGAAAAAGAAGGGATGGTTTAGTGGTTCCGGGATATGTCTAGCTCTTTAGTTGTATTGTGTCGTAGAGTAGGAACATTAGTGGGCTTACTTTGAGTGATTCTACGTTTGGTCCTAGTACGACATAGAGCTTGCCTTGTATTAGTGGTAT
Source organism: Acidilobaceae archaeon (assembly GCA_027081695.1). Classification (GTDB taxonomy): domain Archaea; phylum Thermoproteota; class Thermoprotei_A; order Sulfolobales; family Acidilobaceae; genus S143-63. The sequence continues at coordinate 4,465 of JALWJI010000002.1, forward strand.
GTATGGTACGTCATCTGCTAGTATTTCTTGGACTTGGATGTATATCTGCTCTCTCTGTGCCTGGTCAGTTAGCTGTGATGCCTGGGTTAGGAGTTCGTTTACCTGTGTGTTGTTGTATCCTGTGCCAGTCCATGAGTTTGCGGGTGCCTTCAGGAATGGTGTTAGATAGTTGTCTGGGTCAAGGTAGTCTGGGTACCAGCCCAGTAGGCTTACCATGAACTGGCCCTGGCTGAGCTGGTCTACGTACTGAGCCCACTCGCTGCTATGGATGTTTACTGTTATCATTCCTGTTGCTTCCCACTGCTCCTTGAGTACTGCCGCTAGCTGGGCTTCGGTGTCTCCATAGTGGGTCGGCGTGTACCATAGGTCTATCTCTAGCTTGTTGTTCTCACTGTAGCCTGCCTGTGTTAGTAGCTCCTGTGCAAGTGTTATGTTACCGTCTCCATACTTCTTGAATGCATCGATGTGGCTCCACATTCCTGCGGGGACGAGGCTGTATAGTGGTACTACTGTTCCCTGGTAGACTCTCTGCGCTATTTCTTCTCTGTCAATGGCCGCTGCTAATGCTCTCCTTACTAGAACGTTATCAGTTGGTGGCTGGTCTGTCTTTATGACTACGTATCTGATGTAGAGTCCTGGTATCTCCATTACGTTGTATCCTTTGTCTTTTAGATCCTGTATGTCTTGTGGGTTGAGTGTTCTCCATGCTACGTCGATTTCTCCGTTCTCAAGTGCTAGTCTTAGTGCCTGTGCGTTGCTGTAGAACTTTATCACTACCTTGTCGTTCTTTGGTTTCTCACCATAATAGTATGGATTTGGCACGAGTACTAGCTGTTCGTCTCTCTTCCAGTCCTGTATCATGTATGGTCCGCATCCTCCCCAGACAGCGTCGCTAGCTATCTCGTTGTCTGGATAGTTGGGGTGTACTGGGAAGTATGGTGGTGTAGCTACTACCGCTAGGAAGTAGCTTGCAGGGGTCTTTAGAGTGAACTTTACTGTGTAGTCGTCTAGTGCTTCAACGCTCTCTACGAAGTCAGTTACTAGCCAGGATGGATCTCCCTGGATATTCATTACTCTTTCTATACTCCTTACAACGTCATGTGCTGTACATGGAGTTCCGTCCGCGAACTTAGCGTCTTGTCTTAGGTGGAATATCCATACTGATCCATTGTCCTGTACTTCCCAATCTGTGGCGAGATCGCCGACTATCTTGCCTGTGTCAGGGTCATACTTGACGAGTCCCGCCATTATGTTGCTCAGAACCTCCCATGTGAAGAAGTCATATGCATTGGCGGGGTCTAGGTCGGTTATCTTATCTGTTACGCCTATTACTACTACCTGTTCCGGCTGCTCCTCGGTAGTTGTACCCTTACCGGCAAAGTACCATGCTGCCGCGGCGACAACTATAATCACGACTAGAGCAATCGCCGCCGCCATTTTAGAAAGAGCTTTTCTGGACATGTCGAGTCACCCATTATGACTTCATGTGGGTGAATATGCCCACCTATATCTTATAATAAATATTAGGCTTATATTAAAATATACGCCGGTTCTCTTCACGTATAAATACAATATAATTCTCCGCCGTTACCCTTTTACGGCTGGAGGATAAAGTTATGGGTACGGGACTCCTCGAATATCTCTGGAAGCCGCTCTCTATGTTACCACCCAAAGTATCCTATACGATCGTCCATTCGTCTCCGGGCAGGCTACAAGAGCCATTATCACATATCCTAGCATCCAAGTGTCCCGAAGGCCTCGAGGTAAGGATTCTTAACAATACTTTGACTAATCCCATCGGTCTCGCTGCAGGATTGAATAAGAACGGTAACCTGACTTGGCTAGGAGACGCTTTATGCCTCGGATTCACAGTTGTGGGCAGTATTTTACCCTATAGATATAAAGGGGCTGAAACCAAGCTTCTACTGAGACCTACTCCCTTATCCGCCGTTAACAGACTAGGATTGCCTAGTGATGGAATAGAAAAAGTTCTACAGAACATAAGCCGTTATAGGCCAAGATATACTCGGCTCGTGGCAAATATAGCTGGCCTGAGAAGAAACGACTATAAAGAACTTTCGGAACAGCTCGGCGAAGAGTTCTTGTTCGTAGAGGTAAATATTAGTTGTCCGAACACAGAAGAGCACGGTACTTTTGAGAAGCCCGAGTATGCCGAGAAAATATTAATAGATCTTCCACCTAACGAACGGTATCTCCTAAAAATCCCCCATACTACTAATCGTGACTTGCTAGTAAACTACGTCGATCTTGTCAAGAAGTATGGTTTGCAGGGTATTGTAGCTGGTAACACGAGTAAAATCTGGATTCGAGGCTATCAGGCTGGTCTCAGCGGGAGACCTATATTCCATGGAACCAAGAAAATGGTGGTGGCTCTAAGGGAATTATTGGGAGAGGATAAGATTATAGTAGCGTCTGGAGGTGTTTTCTCTGCAGACGATGCTATAGAGTTGCTTGAGATTGGTGCTAATCTTATCGAGGTCTTGACTGTCTTGCTGAGGAGGGGTCCTAGAGCTGTCTTAGATATTGTCGAGGGAGTACATAGGTATCTCGCTAAGAGGTAGACTCACTTCTTGTTCCATTCTCCTCCTCTACGACTCCATAGGACTCGTCCACTGATGTCCCTGATCTCGATTACTCTATGGTATGGTAGTGTGGTATCATCGTCTAGGTATATGGCCCAGCTATTGCTATATACTATCCTGTGGCCTGGAACGCATTTTACTACTTCTCCCTTATCATTCCTGTGAACATAACATACGATGAACTTGTCTTTCAGCTCCCACATTGCTCTTCTTATCATAGATTTGATCGTAGGCTTACCCAGTATAATTCACCGTACATAGTTCGTCGAGGAAGAGCTTTTATCAATAATATCTTTCGAATGCTGAAATAATGAGAGAAAAATAGGAAGATACTGGGACATTCCTGTGTCATTCCTTTTTGATTGGATGACTGCCTGGAGTTTTAATCTACCAGGTGACGTATGTTATTCTTAGTTTTTTGCTTGCCTCGTCGAGTAGCCTCCAGTCGTCATAGTTTAGTCTCCAGCCTACTGCACCAGCGTTGTCTTCTACCTGTTGTGGGTTCTTTGCTCCGGGGATTGGTATTATCACGTCGCTATAGCCTATTAGCCAGTTTAGTGCTATCTGTGCTGGAGTCTTCTCGTACTTCTCTGCCATTTGTTTTACAAGATTTGCTAGCTGTAGTATTTGTTCATAGTTTTCTTTCTTGAATAGGGGATCGTTGCTTCTTACATCTTGGAATTTCTCTATGTCTTCAAGACTGTATTTGCCTAGCACTGCTCCCTTTGCTAGTGGGCTCCATGCAAGGATGCTCATACCGTTCTCCTCTGCATAAGGTATGAGCTCTTTTTCGGCTTGTCTCTCGACTAGATTATACCTGATTTGTAGAACTTCGATATCTATCCTGGATAGACAGTACCTCGCGGCTTCTGCGAGTTCCACTGGGAAGTCGCTTAAGCCGATATAGTCTACTTTTCCTAGAACTACTAGTCTCTCTAGGGCCTTCATGTACTCGCAGGTTGGATGATTGTGCCAGCACGGTGGCCAGTGTACCTGGAGTAAGTCGATATAATCTGTTTGTAGTCGTTTGAGGCTTCTGTCTACGGCTTTGAAGACGTCGTCATATGCTAGAAACTCTCCGGGAATCTTAGTCGAAATGACTACGTCGTCTCTCTTCACTCCCAGGTCCTTTAAGGCGTTTCCGATAAACTGCTCGCTCATTCCCCTACCATAGATCATTGCTGTGTCTACAAGGTTTATGCCTAGCTCGAATGCCTTCGCTAGGATTTCTTTAGCCTTTTCGTAGTCTGTTACGCCCCATGTA
>JALWJI010000003.1 GCA_027081695.1 Acidilobaceae archaeon
CTTAAGAACTCCTTTTTCGTATCGTGCTCTGATTGTTTTCGACAAGTCCTATCCCTAGTATTCAAATATGTCTAGCGGAGAAAATTAGGTTGAGCTTAAACAATCTTCTTGAACAGTATCGGTGCGTCTTTTACGACGTATTCTCTTCCTTTTACTGGCTGGGCGTCGTCTAGCCTTTCTATCGTGTAGCCGAATGCCTCGGCTAATCTCGTTGATGTCCGTGGGGTTACTGGGTATAGCATTATGCTTGCGGCTCTGATTGTTTCTAGGAGGCTGTATAGGTCTCTGGAGGGATCGTTTTTCTCCCAGGGTTTCTCTCTGTTGATGTAGGCGTTGGCGACGCGTAGCATCTCCATTACTGCTTCTATTGCGGGAGATACCTCGTAGTTGTCTAGGCTCTCCTGGTATTTCTCGTAGGCTTTGTGGATTGCTTGTTCGAGCTCGGCGTCTATGGTTTCAGATGAGGCTCTCCCGCCTAGTTTCTTCTTGACTAGTACTCCTACCCTCCGTACTAGGTTGCCGTAGGTGTCTGCTAGCTCGCTGTTATAGATGCTGTCGAATAGTTCCTGTGTGTAGTCGACGTCCTTTGATGGGTTGAATAGTCTCATGAGGACGTATCTTATCCCGTCGCTTCCCCTGTATCTCTCGACTAGATAGTCTATTGGTACCACGTTTCCCGCGCTCTTCCCTATCTTGAGGCCCCTGTTGATGAGGAATGCGTGGACTATGACCTTCCTAGGCGGGTCTATGTCTAGGGCTCTTAGCATGCTGAACCAGATCGCTGTATGGAACCATAGGATGTCTTTTCCTATGACGTGGTGTGCGACAGGCCAGTACTTGTTGAATGTCTCTGGGTCCTCACGGTACTTTATCCCGGTTAGGTAGTTTAGGAGGGCGTCGAACCATACGTATATCGTGTAGTCTGGGTCGAAGGGGAGCGGTATGCCCCACCATACTCTCTCCTTTGGCCTAGCAATGGATACGTCTTTCAGGCCCTCCTTCTCGATCTTGCGCAGTACCTCGTGGGCATAGCTCCGGGGATAGACGTGGTCCTCTAATACCTTCTTGAGATAGTCCTCGAACTCGCTGAGCTTGAAGTAGTAGGTTTCCTCTTCGAGCCACTCCAGGGGCTTCCTATGGATGGGGCAATAGGGTTTACCGTCTATCTCGAGGTATTCGCCTGGACTATAGAATTTCTCGCAGTCGACGCAGTAGTGGCCAGCGTAGCTTGCCTTATAGATGAGCCCCTTCCTATAGATCCGGGTGACGGCTTCTTTGACTAGCTCCTCGTGGTCTGGATCGGTTGTACGTATAAACCTGTCATAGCTGATATCCATTAGTCTCCAATAATACTTGTACTTCTCAGCCATCTCGTCTACAAGCTCCTTAGGATGTATACCGCGCTTCTCAGCGGCGCGCTGGAGCTTCTGACCATGCTCATCTGTCCCAGTTAGGAAGAACGTGTCGTCTCCCTTTAAGCGATGGTATCTTGCTAGCGTATCGGCGTATATGGTTGTATAAGCGTGCCCGATATGTGGCTCCGCGTTCGGATAGTATATTGGCGTCGTTATGTAGAACCTCTCCATATCGTCGTCACCTCCAATCGTGCCCCTGCAAGTGGCCTAAACCTTGTTTAACTAGGTTATAGCTGTCGGGGAACGAGAAAAATAAAGATTGATCCCCCGGGTGTTTGTGCGGTAGTTTTAGGGGTGTTAACCGGGGAGTAAACACCGATCACTCAAATACCGAACACCCAAGACGAGAGGGGCCGCCTCAGACAACCCAGTGCTCCACATACGCCATGAATCAATCCCGCAGAGGGAG
>JALWJI010000004.1 GCA_027081695.1 Acidilobaceae archaeon
GTGTATACTGCGGCTACATTTGTTCCCGTGACTGCAACATATGATAGTTTTACGTTGAATGTACCTCTAAATGCTCCAGTTACAGTATCCTCTATTAAGGGTAACACTGCTACTGTATATCTGGGAAACGTTAAAGTAGAAGGTGACCAGATAACGGTACCGGTTAGAATTTATCTCAGCATAAATGATACAAGCGTGTCCGCCTCGACAGTCCTGACATACGAGATAAATCATCCAGGCTGGGCATCAGTATCCTTAAGAACTGTCAACCCTCCACACATAACAGACATTAATGTTGAAGCAGACGAATCAATTATATCATATGTCGTCACAAGCCAAATATTTAGCGAGCAACCTCCAAGGACAACTCTCACCACCGTCAGGATCTCAGTACGATCCTTCACAAACATTGGACAAGCTATAGTAATCTCCTATGCGTCGATCCTTGCATCTGTTCTCACATTCAAGACCCTATCTAGACTAGAGGTGAAACGTCATGGAATCTAAGAAAAAACATCTAGGCCATATACTGGTGCTACTAGTTCTAATCACGGTCATCCAAGTCCCTACATCAGAGGCTCAAGCATATGATGTAGGAGCTAGCTATGAAGTACACGAGTTTGATAACACAGTAGAGGTAAACCTAATATCATCTACAGGGATAGTTCTGGGCAAAATAGTATTCTATACTTCAAAACTAGAGACAATCATTTACGATATTACAATTGATACACGACACATTTCACCGGACACGTTACTAGTCCTCGAATACAACTATACCTGCAACACATCCGAATATATGCTCAGGAGGACACTCTTGTCCACCGAGACCCTATCACTAACCTCTCTAATGCAAGAATGCAACGATCTTGAAGAAATACACGTCAAAGATCTCAGACTTATCGCAGTAATATTCGAGGAAAACCAATCAATAATCAAAACGCTCGACCTGTTAGATTATCTAGGAGAGAATCACAGTCTAATTCTAATAAAGAATTATAAAAACTACTGGTTTACACTCGAGCCAAGAAACGTGGTACCGGGATGGATACGCGTACTAATTAGGACCTTCTATACAGATCTAGGAGACGTTGAAGTAGTAAGCGACAAAGTATTCAACCAGACCACAGAGCTCAAACTATTATTAGAACCGCGGGGAACGAGTCTACTGGGTACTAATGTATCATTCAGTCTTGTCCAAGCTGATAACAACTACATAGTATATAGTGATAAACTAGATCCTAACAAGATACTGATAATTACAGGAGATCTTCCAGGGATAGAATACGGCAAAGAATACTATCTATATATAAGAGCAGAACGATACGGTATTGCAAAGTCTCTTAACTTATCCAGTACTATTGGCCCTATAGTGTTTGTCGAGAAGAGAATAGAGGTCGAAACAATACCCCTCACGTTAAAAGATATAGGAAATGAGGGGTTATTCACACACATAGTCATTGATATCCCCATGGATGTCTCGAGTAACGAGGTATGGATCGACTACACTCCACTCGGCGGATCTATACCTACGATAATGATCGCTGGCCTAGAAAGATACGGCCCTGAACATACTCTGCTCCACATTTATCTAGTCTCAGAGTCACCACTATACGGATACTTCACGCTGGATATCAAAAAGAGCGACGCCAAAGTATGGAGAGGATCCGTGTACATCGAAACTAGCTGGGCAAACGACGCTCTGGTAAAAATATCTAGTCTCCAAGCAGCATACTATGTCCTCGACAATCATGTAACGACCAGGTCAGGACCAGGAGACTATACTCTCGTCATTACAGCGAATGAGACGATAACTCCAAGCGACATACTCATCGTAACAGTAGAGCTTAATGTAACAAAGAAGAACCTAATATCCCCGATCATACTGTACCCGTATGCCGATTCAAGACCCGTTGAGGGCAGCCCATTCACGAGTTCAATAGTCTATTTGTTTAACTCGACGAATCCCGGTACAAGACAAATATACATTACTCCCGGAAAACTTTCCTTCATAATACCGGCCTCATACATAACTCGCCAAGATCCGGGATCATATACCGAGTTCTTCTTCACCCTATACCTCGGACTAGAAAACATAGAAAACATAACGATAACAAACATATCCATAACGAAAATATCGATATACAATGAAACAACAAGATACGAGCAGGAGGCATATTTCTCGCCAATATACGTAGCCTTAGCAGCAATACTAGTAGCCGCATCGGCAATACTACTTCTAAGGAAAAGGTATAGAGTTGATTTGATTACTCGGGTGCTTCGAAGATAAGCAAGTCAACATCTTTTTTCTCTAATAAATCTAGCATCTTGTCGACTAGATGGGGGCCTTGAATTTCTTCGTCTCTGGTAGTAGCTATGAAATCGAGGATTTGCCCATTTTTCACAAGCATCCTTACCGTAGTATTATTCGAGTTGATTCTGACAAATATTGTTGTGTTGCGGGAGAAGTCCTGTAATAGATATAGTAGAGACTGTAAGTCCTCGTAGTCTGCTATAATCATTTTTCTCTTAGTTAATAGTTTACATTGTGTCATTAGCTTAAGCAAATATGATGGATCACTAAGTCTGCTGGCTAGTTTCGACTTTTGTTTTTTCCTATATGCTCTTTCCAGAGCTTTTAGTCCTTTGGCGATGTCTTCGGCAAACTCCTTGAGGAATGATAATGACAATGACTCGTACGGACCTTTGTAGCTTACCGTGATGATTGCTTGGAGACCGTTCTGCTCTTCTTTAAGCTCTATTCTTATCTGGAACTCTCTATCCTGGGCCTTCCCGCTGTAGATAACATAGTCCTCTTCCTTAGATATTTCTAGGTCATAATCGAATTCTTTGGATATTCCAAACTTCCTAAAACGTAGAGTAACCCGTATAGGCTTACTTTCCAAATCGGCGTATTTTAGAAACTTCCAGAAACTAACCATTATTTGTGGATCACCTGCGAGATCAAGGACTTCTTGCTTTGACATGTTTATTTTAATTGTAGTAGTAAATGTTTTTACCATAAGTATACACCATTATTTTAATAATATAAATGAATGGTTTTATCATCTATCAATAACACAAACATGTATAGTTATAAGTAATGAGAAGATAAACCTATAATTTAGAAATAATCTCTCCGGCCAGCTCTCTAATCCTCTCTTGTAACACGACTCCACCCGCAGGCGACAAGGCTTTTTCCTCTAGAACAGCTACAGTTTCGAACCCACAACTCTCTAGTTGTCCCCTTATACGCTTCGCAGCTATACCTCCCCATCCATAGGTCGCAAGTACTGCGAGTTTCTTACTCGCTGCTGCCTTTTCACAGATTTCTTCTATTGTATATCTCATCAGGGGAAACAGACCTGCTTCATATGTAGGGGCTGATACAACGAGGGCCTCGGCATCAATAGCATCGGCAAGAATATCACTGACATTTGGTCGAAACGTATCTGTAAACCCGTAAACAATAGGTTTTAAGCCTTTCTTGCGGAGCTCACAGGCAAGCATCCTTGTCATTGATTCAACAGTTCCATACATTGAGGCGTATAGCACCAGAATTTTGCCTTTTACGGGTCTTGCCCCGGCAAGACTCCGATAGTACTCAATTATCTTCTTGGGCGACCCTCTCCATAATAGTCCATGGCCGGGAGCTATGATCTCGGGAACTATCCCTTTTGCTTCTAGCTTGTCGAGGGCCTTTATAATCCATTTTCTATAGTTTCCTATAACGGTCACTACATACTTTCTCACACTCCGGAGGAGGTCTCCTTCTCTAGCGCACTCATCATCGAACACTCCTTCCGGAATACCGAACCCTCCGAAGGCGTCACAGCTTAATAGTACTTTACGTTTCTCGAGCCATGTCATCATAGTCTCCGGCCAATGAAGCCACGGGGTATGGATGAAGACAAGTTTCTCGTCACCAATCTCAATTATTTCCCCGTCTTTGACTGGACGAAGCCTTTCAAGGGCTCTTGGATAAGAGTCCATCATCCTCTTCGTCATGGGATGTGCTAGGACAGTAGCAGACGGAGCCCATCGCAACACCTCTTCGAGGCTCCCCGTATGGTCAGGCTCCATATGGTTTACTACTACATACCTTAACTCGTCGGGTTCTATTAGATGCTCAAGCGCATCTATGAGCTGGGAAGCAAACGTGGACTTCCAGCCGTCTATAAGAACTGCTCCTTCGCTTGTCTTAAGCAAGTATGCATTGTACGTAACTCCTTCTGGTATTTCCCAGAGTGCTTCGAAATATCTAGTTATCCTATCTCCTACTCTTAGTAGGAACATATCGTTAGTTACTTCTTCTATTCTATAAGTAGCCATAACTAGCTCGCCCCTATCATATACTCTGATAGTTCACCTACGATTTTATTTTAACCAATAAGAAATACATAATCTCTCCCATAGATTGAATATTGATATAGGTGTAATAATGGACGAAGTAACAACTAAGTAATGATCAGTCCGAACAGCATCCTCTATAATTCAATCAAACCCTTCTATAATCTTTAAATTATATATTAAGTTACATACGCTGTTAATCAAAGTAAGGATATTTGTAATTAACATCAATTTTTATAATAGTTAAGATACTAAAAATGACTATATGACTATTCCGGGATAGAGGCTCGTAGGAATCGTCTTAACTTCCCTAGTTCCTCATAAAGCTATAGCAAATAAGCTATATCTAAACATACTAAGCTGCCTAAAACTCGTTAATAAATATCAATATTAAGAAATAACGCAGAGGATAGTAGCACGATAACAATGAAATAATCGGTTAGTATCGGTGTCAAACTATGACATGGAGACTAATCTGTCCCAAATGCGGTTGGACGGGCTATGAAGAAGAATACTACCCTTATTGTCCCTCCTGTGGATCCCCAGTTGAACTAGAGGGTGTTCTTCCGAAACCAAATAGACCCATTCTAGGAGAAGGAAACACTCCTCTAGTAAAAAGTAAGACAGCAGATTACAAATTAGAGTATCTCAATCCTACTGGTAGCTTTAAGGACCGAGGAGTATCGCTCTCGGTATGGATCGCTTCGAGACTAGGCTATAAATGCGTTACTGTGGACTCGAGCGGGAACACTGCTATATCGACAGCAGCGTACGCTTCAAGACTGGGCTTAGAGTCCCACATACATGTACCGGCGGGAGCAGACGAGTCGAAGACCCGTATAGTTAGGTTCCTCGGAGGAAAACTCCACGTACACAACAGTCGAGAAGAAGCCTATCATAACGCTAGGCGAGAAGCCGATAAATGCTATTATATCGCGCATCAATCCAGCCCTATCTTCCTCGAAGGAATAAAGACCCTAGGAGAAGAACTGTCAAGAGACCTACGAGCAGAAAGTACAGATATTGTTTTACCCGTGAGCAGCGGAAGCCTACTTCTAGGAGTAGTAAGAGGACTCGGCACACTCAGGGAAAAAACAAGAATAATCGCGGTACAATCAACCAGGGCTCCTTGGCTCAAAAAATATCATAGACCAAGACATGAAGACCATGGATCGAGTAGACTACTAGATGCTCTAGTTGTCAAGGATCCTCCAAGAGCCAGAGAAATAGCCAGCGCAATAGACGAGCTCGTCATATTAGGGGATAAGTCCGTGCTACCGGCATGGAGACAATTGGCCAGAAAGGGGTTCCTCGTTGAGCCTAGTAGCGCTATTGTGGAAGCCGCGAGGATTAAACTAGAATTAGATCATCCGGTTCTTGTACTTACGGGTTCCGGGCTAAAATACCACCATAAAATGGACATCCTAGAGCAATCCTAATAGTATACCTAGAAGACAATAAACCTAAAATCTCAATGAAATGGCACTGGAGACCCGGGTCCCAGAGAATCAAGCCCAGATCTCAGCATAATGAATAAACCATTATATAGGAGGCGGGCAAACGTGCCAAGAATAATACTAATAACGGGGCCGCGTAACGGGAAATTCCCAGAATCCAACTGCTTACTAGTTAAAGACCCGAAAACAAGCATCCTAGTAGACTCTGGCTGCGGCGAGGAAAACGTAAAGAGGCTGCGCGACAAGATAGACGCAATAGTATACACGCATATCCACCCAGACCATATAGCCTACCACCACCTACTCGAAGGAAAACCCACCTACATACCGGTACAAGACCAGCCATACCAAACACTAGAAGAACTCGCAAAACGCTATGCCCCAGAAATATGGAAGGACTGGATAAAATACGCCGAGAACATATTCAAACTAGAACAACCACCAATGCCACAACGCGTCTACGAATCCTGGCAACCATTCAAGATAAAAAATTTAGAAATAACCCCCATCCCGGCACAGGGCCATACCCGAGGACACCACATACTCCTAATAGACAATCACCTCCACCTATCCGATATAGACCTCACACGCTTCGGACCCTGGTACGGACATCCAGAATCAAGCATCCAAAACTTCATAAACGACATAAACCTAGCCAAGAAAATAGAGGCAAAAACAACTTCAACAAGCCACATACCAAACCTCCATACAAAAAACGAAGCAAACAAACAACTCGAAAACTACCTCAAAAAACTGGAGGAGCAAATAACTAAAGTACTAAACCATATGACCATGACCACCCCACTAAAACCAGCAGATCTTGCAGGAAAAGGAATCATCTATAAAAAATACCTCCCCGGAATGGAAACCGTAATGAACTACTTCGAAACACAAATGATTCACAAAATACTAGAACACCTAGTCTACCATGGACACCTACAGAAAACACACGAAGGCTATATTAAGACATAAACTATAGCAATTCCAACTATCTCAAACAATAGAATCCTATTAAACAAATAAATCCTAATACCACTCAACAAAATGATGGATAACCAACAAGTCAGCACAATACCTATAGAGGGCCCGTAGCCTAGCCAGGATTAGGGCGCCGGCCTTCGGAGCCGGAGGTCCCGGGTTCAAATCCCGGCGGGCCCGCCACAAACCCCTCCTAGTAATCATTAACCCTGGTGTAGAATGTATCGGTTTCCGAACGTTGCACGATCATGTCGCCACCATGCAACATATAACTGCGGATCACCCCAGATAATCCCATGGGGTGAGCCCCACTGCAAGCCAACAATGCTCCCACCACAGAGCCGGGCTCCAATAGCAATGCGAGTAGGCGGGAGTGGTGGGAGCTAGTAGATCCCGGCAAGCTGGACCCAGACCTTAGGAGGAGGCTCCTCGAGAGACTCATCAAGAAGACGGGAGTAGTCAAGGCCGCGGAGCTCCTCGGCGTCAATAGGAGCACGTTGTTCAGGTGGAGGAAGGGCCAAGTACAAATCGGAGACATCTATGTCAAGAGCATACTCTCAATGATAGGCGAGGAAGAGTTCGAAGCGGAACTAACCCTCGGCCGCAAGCTCGAAGCACTAGGCATACTCGATGAGGGCAAACTGAACTACACCCTATTCCTAGAGGTGCTTGCGGTTGCAAAGAAGGATCCCTATGCTAAAACCATACTCGTGAGATTCGTGGCGGAGAACTTCAGGGAGGACCTAAGGAGGCTGGTCACAAGCGAGCTCGAATTCGTAGAACTGAAGTGGACCAGGGACTTCGAGGAGTACCTGCGGGACCCTCCCAGGGGCAAGCCCATAAGGAGGGAGGACACCATCAAATACTACCGCAACCTCTTCAAGAGATACCTCGAGGGAAGGAAGCTCACACGCAAGCTAGTGGAGGAGGTTGCAGAACACAGCAACCAGTGGCTGCGGAACGTTTTCCGCCACTACGCCTGGTACCTCTACAGGAGGGGCCAGATAGAGTATACCACGCTCAACTGGATCCTAATCCGCGTACCGGGAAGGAGGGTCCCCCGAGGCCCTAGGAACCCAGTGATAGACCTAGACGCCCTTAGGAGAACCCTGGAGTTCCTGAGGGAGAACCATGGGGAATACTATGTGTTGTATAGGCTTATGCTGGAGTCTGGGCTGCGATTCGAGCACGCCCTGAGGATGCTGTCAACCTACAACCCTGGGGGCAGCGGGGTCTTCAATGATAGGGTGTACCCCCGTCTCTACTGTGACCAGGAGAGGGGGTTCTGCCGTTATCTTCTCGGCCTCGATAGTGGTGTGAAGAGGGCTTTGTTCGCCTACTTCTCCTTGGAGACCGGGGAGTTAATCCGGGAAATCACGCCGTGGAGTGTGCATCGTAGAAGCGTGGAGCGTTATGTGGGGA
>JALWJI010000005.1 GCA_027081695.1 Acidilobaceae archaeon
GAGTGCAGAATGTTACACTCTCAATCACATACGTGGGGTCAAACTACCAGAATACTGTTAATATAACGGTACCTTCAGGCCAGACTCTTATAACTCTACCTCAGGGTCAATATATAATCAAAGTTTCTGCCAAATACTATAATACACTTACTATAAACCGGGTATACTCTAATAGTCACATATCAGAACTTCTATATCTTCAACCTAAATATGTACAAGTAACTATACATGTAGAGTATTCTCTCTCTCAAGGAAACCTCGCTGAGGGACCAATACAAGGAGCAGAAGTACGGGCGATAATCCAATACCCGGAATTCCCTATACCGCCAGTAACCACATATACTAACGCGCAAGGAGACGCTGTTATACTTCTAAGAGAAGGAATATACAATATAACGGTAAGGAACCAGTACACCACAAGTCTAACATTTACATACGAGGTAGTCGGAAACTCTGTAGTACCGGTTCAACTATACCCACTTTACGGCAACGTAACTTTGATAATTCTCGACTCCGAAACACAGGTACCAATCCCAGGAGTAAACGTTAAAATAACAAAGATAACTCCGGGAAGCGCTAATACGGCCGAATATATTCTCGAAGACGGTTCCCTTACAGTAACTCTCCCGGCAGGAGAATACCTTGTCCAAGCAGATTACATTGGACGGTACTACACACAACAAGCCACAATAATAGTTTCCCCAGGTGAAAATAACAGTGAGACTTTGTCACTCACACCAATATATGAGACACTCACAATAACTACAAACGCCTCCCAAGCCATACTAGTCATAAACGGTCAAAGCTATCAGCTTCCAGAGACATCAATAGCACAGGTACAGCTAGTTATAGCTCCCGATGATCCATTGCTCGAGACAGTATACAACAGGACAATAACAGTATTCACCGGTGGGACAGGAGAAATAACTCTCACGCTTAGGACAGGTGTATACAAGATAACAGCCATAAAGCCCGGATACCTTACAAAAATACTGTCTATGAATGTAACTGCGGAGACGGTGGCACAGTCAATTAAACTTGTTCCGAAGACAAATATTATCACGTTACAAGTACTGGACAACGAGTTGGTAAATCCAATACTCCAAGGCTATAACGTAACTATACTTTCATACAATAATGTTCCGGTTAACATTACATTGACAAATACGCAGGATACACTACGCATTCAGGCACCTACAGGAGTATACCAGATAACAGTAGAAAAACCTCTATACTATAGCCAGACAATCCAGACCTTTATCAAAAACGATACAGAGTTAACAGTGGAGTTAACTCCTATAACGAAGAATATACTCGTAACACTAGACGTCCAAGCACAAAACATCGGAGGACAAGTAACAAACGCCACATTAGTCATAAAGCCAATCACGTGGAAACTAGTTGATCCCTATATCAACACTTCAATAACCACAGGTACAGCGACAATACAATCAATAAGACTCGGACAATACCATGTATGGTTAGTAAACGAGTACTACGGTATAAACATCTCATTAGGAAACATAACAGTCAACGACACCACATTAGAGGTAACTCTTACAGTACAGCCCCAGTTATCGAATGTAACAATATCACTCTACGACTCGGATCTCACAGAACCCATAATAGGTAACGCGGTACTTAGATTTAACTATCAGGGACCTTTAGGACAAGGAATCATAACAGTTACAGTGGTAAATGGGACTGGACGAGCAGAGTTACCGAGAGGAGAATACAATGTAGAGATAACTTCCGATTATTACAAGGATTACTCTAGCCAGTTCACGGTTGCGGGAGATACAGATTATGTGGCTCTCCTATTACCAGTAAGAGTAAACACGGTTCTCGACCTACTTGATATAGACGGGAACCCCGTTACATTATCCGGTATCCCTGTGATATTTGTGCATGATGCGACCGGCGAAGTAACTCAAGGAGAAGTTATAGAAGGCAAAATAGTACCATACAGGGGTCTGAGACTTGGAACCTACCAAGTAATAATACAGCCGCCAGAAGACTCCTATATTGACACTACAACAGCCAATATAATAATAGCAGCATCTGGGCCAAACCCTGACAAAATAGTTGCTAACCCGAAGTTCTATGACCTAACGGTTATAGTATACGATCCGGTCAGAAACGGTCCTACCACACAAGAAGTAACGATTACAGTTACAAGAGCAGGCACTGGAGGAGAGAAATATGGACTACCACTTGTAACTAACGTAACAAATGGAACAATAACACTCAACCTACCATACGGATTGTACACAATCTCGGTGGACACCGGCCCCGGCTCATACTTCCAGAACCCTAACCCTGTGTCAATATCATTGATGGCCGATCAAACCCTAAAGATAAACCTAATACCAAAACAATACCAGATAACAGTCAATGTGGTAGACGACAGAGGAGACCCAGTACAAGATGCGCTAGTAGAGGTATATCGTGCAGGAACCCTAATAGCATCATTGAAAACAGATGCCACCGGACAAATAATATTCTCTGGTGCATACGGAGTATACCAAATAATGGTAACAGCAGATGGCTATAAACCAGCTCAAATAGCAATTAATGTGCCTACACAGCAGTCGGTAACACTATCACTAGAGCCTGGACCAAAAGTAATTGTAAAGAGATACCTACCACTAACGATAGGAATGATCGGCATAATAATAGTAGCCAGCATATTCTACGTGGCTAGAAATAAGATAATGAGTAGACTAGCTGAAGAGGAAGAATACTTCTAATCTAACTCATTCATTTTCCTATTAATTATAGGGTGAAACCAGTCTACTGTGGCCCATTGTTTTTAATTATTTTTTAAAGGATGCTACATTATACATTATTATCCTAAGATCTAGGAAATAACACAGCGTGGTGAATAAACAATGATAGAACCACTCAAAAAACTGGAAACATACGAAGAATACCTGAAGATCAAGAGTGTATACTGGGACGTGGAAAAAGAAGAATTCGTCTGGTTAGACACAAGGCTCTTACCATTTGAAGAAGTCTATAGGAGGACGCGAGACTACAACCGAGTAGCTCAAGCAATCAAGACTCTAGAAATAAGAGGGGCACCGGCGATAGGAGTCTCTGCAGCATACGGCATGGCTCTAGCCGCAAGATACAGCAAGGCTAAAACAGTAGAAGACCTGGTAGAAGACCTAGTAACAGCCTATAATGTCCTAAAGAACACAAGGCCAACGGCCTTCAACCTATTCTGGGCTCTAGACCGAGTAATGAAAAAAGCACGAGAAACGGCAAACTCTTCAGCAGACCCAGACAAAGTCAGAGAAGCAGTCCTAACAGAGGCTGCAACCATACACTTAGAAGACGTAGAATCCAACATACAAATAGGCCGTCACGGGTCAAAACTCATCGATAACGGCGACGTGATCCTAACCCACTGTAATACAGGAGCCCTAGCAACAAGCGGCTTTGGAACAGCTCTAGGAGTAATAAGATACGCATGGTATGAAGGAAAGAAAATCAAGGTAATAACGACTGAGACGAGACCAGTCCTACAAGGAGCAAGACTAAACGTATGGGAACTCAAGAAAGAGGGAATACCATTTACTCTTATAACAGATGGAATGCCGGGAATCGTATTCAGAAACAACATGGCCGACATGGCAATAGTGGGTGCAGATAGAATCATACTAACCGGCCACACAGCAAACAAGATAGGCACCTACATGGTCGCACTAGCAGCCCACGACAACGATAAACCGTTCTACGTCGCGGCACCAACCAGCACAATACAGGAGACCTGGAATCCAGACGACATAGTCATAGAAATAAGGGATCCAGAAGAAGTCAGAACAATACTAGGAAGATACAGGTTAACACTAGAAGACGTCGACGTCTACAACCCCAGCTTCGATATCACGCCACCCAGATATATAACTGGTATAATAACTGAGAAAGGAATAGCCTATCAACCCTTCAAAAAGACACTTCCAAAACTCCTCAAAGCATAAAAGGCTAGAGTCTTCTAAATATGTTTCCTTGCTCAATCAACTTGTAAAATCACAATCTTTTTAACAAACTCTCAATGGCCTTCCATAATCATTTAGCTGGAAGATAACCATGAAGAATACCGGAAAACCTTGTCATTAAAGAGGAAAACTCATTTCCTCCTATATCAAGCCCAATATAAAGAACATACAATATGATCGTCCCAGCAACAATAACAAATATAGTCCTAGTCTTCAGCGTATGTGGATGCTGTAAACTCCTAGCAATAACGAGGCCTAGTATAGTAGTATAGGAGAAGAAAAGCCCTCCTATAGCGCTATGAACTACGCTGAAAGCAGAGGATAATATCGATGAATCAGACAGCGAGCCAATAATACATAACCAGACTATAGTCGACGATGCGTATCCGGACAAGCCTGCTGTTATAAGGCTTAAGCTCCCATAGAATAGAATATTGTACTTGTTAATTGGACAATGTGGCGAGGCCCCCTGCATGTATAATACAATATAAGATATGGCCCCCGCCACCATTGGTGTGAGTATAGCGGCGCCTAGCGCCCTATAGGGCCTAAGCTTCCCTAAGTAATATACTGGAATAGGATAGAACACTAGACTTGCCGAGATAGTTGCGATTATAGGATCACCGGTTGCTTTATAGACGAGTCCTGTAATTGTAGCAGCTAATATTATCATTATAGAGCTCAACAGTCCCTTACTCTTTTTTCTTGTGGTACTCATATCCTTGCACCGCGAGTTTCCCTAGGCCTCAATATAGGGTAGCTATTAGCACCTCTATCCGGAATCAGTGCTCTCGTCTCTTGTCGAAATATCAATAAATCCTAACCGTATAAAAGCTTGATAGATAATTCTCGGACATCGCCATTAACCAATATAAAAGCCCTAGTTTCCCGGCGCGATGCTATGATCCAAGGAACCCTCCAGTTCTTCATACCTTTAAGATCCAACCCGCTCGGACGGGATACACCGCAAGGATGAGTATGGAAAACTGCTACTAGATCTAAACCATATTTTTCAGCTACTAGATGACCCATGACGATATCCCAGGGATCCATTTCGAACCTAACACTGCTTTCTTCTAGATTCTTAGCAGGAAAAAAGACGCGGCACACGGCAACGTCTTCAATAATCTCTCCGAAGAATAGCCCAGTTTGCTCAGTATCATATTTGATCAAGGCATCTACTAAGGTCTCGAAGCCCGAACAGTCGATTCTCTCCGGCAACAGGCTCTCCTTCATAAGTCAATGAACCTCGCATCTAACGACTCAACATCTAGTAAAGCAATACTAGGTTTCTCTAACACGCCTGCAGCCTCCCCAGGATTAAGGACAAGTCTACCGTTAATGAACAGCCTGTCTCTCGTGTGTGTATGGCCATATAGGATTATGTCCCATTTTCCTCCACGAGCAAGAGAGTAAACAATAGACTTCGTCATATCCGGGCTACCATAACCGTGAACCATGAGAATCCGCTTGCCGCCTATTACCAGCTCGTGGGGAGGCTCGTACAGTTCTATGCCTAGGCCTTGTGCAACTCTCTGTAAACCTAGTTTTTCACCACAATTGTTTCCGTAGACGCCCACCACGCGTATACCTTCAAGGCCTTGTGCAATAGTCATCAGTGTAAATGGCGCTACTATATCTCCTAGATGTAGAACAATATCGACTCCCGCATCCACAAATATTTTCACAGCTTTACGCGTATTAGATAGGTTATCGTGTGTATCACTTATAACTCCGACGAGAACCATTATCCTCCCCCCATACTGACGGGTTTGACTATACTATATTGTACTTCCACATATATTTCCGACAGACGAGACTAATTAGATAAATGGTGAAACAATAATGTCTAAACCAAAGCTTTTCGCCACCAGAGAATTACCCGGAGACGTATTCAAACGCTTAAGCGAATACTACGAAGTAGAAGTCTGGCCAGAATACACAGCACCCCCATACGAGGTGTTGCTAAAAAAAGCTAAACAGAGCGATGCACTCATCACGCTCTTAACAGACAAAATAGACTGCAACCTACTAGAATCAGCACAGCCACGCCTACGTATAGTATCCCAATACGCCGTGGGATACGATAACATAGATACAGAGTGTGCAACCAGGCTAGGAGTATATGTTACCAATACACCCGGCGTTCTAACAGATGCAACCGCTGATCTAACATGGGCACTTATAATGGCGATAACTAGGCGTATCGTAGAAGCAGACAAATTCGTGAGATCAGGAGAGTGGTACAGGAGCGGAACAGGATGGCATCCAATGATGCTCCTAGGATTCGAGATAACCGGTAAAACTCTAGGCATAATAGGAATGGGTAGGATAGGAAGAGCAGTAGCACAGCGTGCAAAAGGATTCAGAATGAGGATAATCTACTATGACAAGTACAGGCTACCTGAAGAAATGGAAAAGGAGCTAGGAGCAGAATACGTAGATCTAGACACACTTCTAAGAGAAGCAGACGTAATATCGATACACACACCACTAACGCCTGAAACATACCACATGATAGGAGAAGAACAGCTTAAGAAAATGAAGAAAACAGCATACCTAGTCAACACATCCCGCGGAAAAGTAATAGACACTGAAGCACTTGTCAAAGCTCTAAGAGAAAAATGGATAGCAGGAGCCGCACTAGACGTATTTGAAGAAGAACCGATAAGCCCAGATCACCCGTTAACAAAGCTTGACAATGTTGTACTAACTCCTCATATAGGTAGCGCGACCTGGGAGACTAGAACTAGGATGGCCGACATCGTCGCAGAGAACCTTATAGCGTTTGCCAAGGGAGAGGTACCCCCAACACTAGTTAACAAAGAAGTTCTAAAAGTAAGACCTCCAGGCTTCAAGTAAACCTGTTAATCACGAATACACTATTTTTCTCCTCGCAAACTTAATGCATTCCTGGATACTCTATGCTGGGGTGTGGAAATTATGAGCGAAGAAGATAGGCTAAAAGAATATCAGGAGGCCCTGAACAGGGCTAGGGAACTAAAGGTCGCCGATATAGAGAAGCTATGGATAGAATATGACAAACAAAGCGATATCCTATACATTAATTTCGGCATGGAAGAGCCAGACGAGAGCATAATGATCGGTGACGACGTAGTTGTCGGCATAAAAGACGGTAAAATAGTTGGTATAACAATATTTGAGTTCTCAAAGAGAGCAGGACTCTAGCATTATAGTCTAGTTCAGAGAGTGCCGGGAAAATGCCTAGGAAAATCAGAATGGTATTATTTGATATGGATGGCGTATTAGTCCCGATAAAGAGTAGCTGGGAGTATATTCATAAACTATTGGGAGTAGACGAGGATGCCAGAAGGATCAAAGAACAGTTCGAGAAAGGAGAAATAGACTATATGAAGTGGATGGAGCTAGACACAGGTCTCTGGGTTAAAGCCACCAGTGGAGAACTTACTATATGGAAACTACAAGAAATGTTTAAGGATGTCCAAGTGAGAGAAAACGCGGTAAAAGTAGCACGATGGCTACGCAAGAACGGTATAATTATAGGCATAGTCAGTGGCGGCATAGATCTCCTAGCAAAAAGAGTAGCAAGCGAGATAGGCGCAGACATATGGCTAGCTAACCAACTATCATATGATAAAAGAGGAAAACTTATTCCCGGAGGTAAGCCACTTGTTGGAGTAAGAAAGGATCGAGTAGTCAAACGGATAGCAGGAGAATACGGTGTCCCTCTAAACAACGTAATGTTTGTAGGGGACAGTGTGTGGGATAAGGAAGCGATGAGTATTGTAGGATATCCGGTCATATATGGTGACTGTCAGCATCCCGAGCTGGAGAACGTTGCAAAATACAGAATATCCTGTCTTGATGAGCTACCGGATCTTATAACCTGCATAGAAAATGGGGAAGACTGTTCTCGCTGGAGAATAAATAAGGAGAAAGAATAGGTTTTAAAGAAAAGGTCTTACTGTTTTCCTAGGACTTCTCCTAGATCGG
>JALWJI010000006.1 GCA_027081695.1 Acidilobaceae archaeon
ATAGTTATCATAGATTTTAAATACATATAGTTAAATATTTATCTTTGAAAGAATGTAAATGGTGCTAGTGTAATGAAAGTTACTTTTGGCCTGCCAGAACTAGACAAAATGCTTAAGGAGATGTTACATTTAAATTCTCTAATAGTTATAGCAGGCCATCCCGGAGCTGGGAAAACAAGCTTGGCGTCTAAAATCTGTTATGAAAACGCCAAGCTTGGTAACAGATGCTTGTACATAACTTTCCAAGAGGATAAACGTAAGCTTTTTAAAATAATGAAGAATCTCGGAATTGATCTTGAATCTATCGAGAAAGAGGGCTTGTTCAAATTTCTCAAGCTTCCAATAACTTTCCTTGAGGTTGATAAATTACTAGAGGAGATCAACGATCAAATAGCCAACTTTAGACCTAAAATAATCATAATAGACTCAATGAATACGTTTCTAAAGGCGGCTAAGGAAGAGGAAAAGCGTGCATATCTGCAAAACTATTTCTATACGTTGTCAAGCATTATTGATGGTATGGTAGTTTTAATAGCAGAATTACCCTTTGGTCAGGAGAGGATTAATCTCGGAGATATAGAATTCGTCGCAGACGCAGTATTAATTATGAAGCATAAGATCGAGCGCGGCTTACTTGTTAGAACCCTTGAGCTTAGAAAAGCCAGGGGGTCACCGATCATAGAGGCTGAGATACCGTTCTCAATAGTTCAAGGATATGGTATTCGTCTGCATGTATCACCTATAATAGAGGAGCTTCCCAAGCATGAGGAAACTATAGCACCTTCCTGCAATTTACTAGAGAAGACTATAGGTAGTATGCCCATAGATTATACTATATATATCTCGTATCCTCCTGACATGAGGCCTGGAGAGGTAGCGCCGATCATAATAGCTCTAGCTGTCGCCAACAAGAAAAGAGCTCTAGTCATATCATATAGATATTCCTCTATGGCCTTCAAGGATCTAGTAATAAACATATTAGAGCAGTTCGGATACGACGGAGAATCCTATTATAACCATATAAGCAAGTATATTGACTTTATCGGCATAAACCCATTTGCATTCAGTCTATCCGAACTATACCAGAAAGAAATAGATCTTGTAACAAGTGGAAACTATGACATAGTCGTATTCCACGGCATCGAGCTTGTAGAAAGAACCCTTGAGCCCAGATATCTCCACAAGCTGGTGAATCAGTTGTTATATTTGAAATCCAAAGGCAAGCTAGTGATAAGGCTAGGATCCGAGATAAGAGAGGAAATATACAGGATGAACGCAGCGATATCAGATATAGTTCTTAAATTCGAGATACCAGAGAATGCGCAGTATAAAGACTGTAGACTAATGATATGGGCAAGGGGCAATCCTAGATACTATGCGTCATGCGGCGAAATAATAGAATGTGTGCGTGAGAGCATTGAGAAGATAACGGTATCTCGGGGGGAGGCCCGTGGATGAGTTCTCTCTACAAAAACTAGAAGAGAAGATAAAGGCGCGGATAAGAGAAGAGTCTCCAGGACTCTACGGCATACTGGATCTCAGCTGTAAAAGAGCCGAGAAAAAAAGCTGTATCAGGCTTCTACTTGAGAAACCCGAGAAATTCGTTGAAGTACTGAGCACTATGTATGATGAAGGGACATTATTCCTCATAGTAAGATGGAATTTTATCAGACCCATCTTCGAGATGCTCGGAATAGAGGATTACTATCTAGAAGAGTCATTAACAGACCTATTGTTCGAGGATCCACAGGAGTTCAAAGAAAAACTCGACAAGCTATTAAACGACTTTGGAAAACGCTTCCTGTAAACTTCCGGTCTTGCGGGTTACTTTTCTTATTTGAACGAGTGTTGAATTGTATACTGCTCCTCCAAGTGAGTCTCTCCCCGGATCCACTAGTTTGTTGATCCTGCTATTATCCAGGGTCCAAGCACTCCTGTACACGAATATTATGCCTTGAGGAATCTGGTTTGTTATCCTTGCCCTCATGATCACGCTACCCTTCTCATTGAAGATCTCAACGAGATCGTTATTCCCTAACCCATATTGCTCAGCGTCTTGGACTGAGATAAATGCGACTGAGGGGATTCTCCCGTATACGTCCTCGAACTGACTATGAGTGTACAATGGATGTGATCCAGAGACTAGGACAAGGTATCCTTCAGGAATCCTGGGAGCAACAGGCTCGGGAAGCGGTTTATAGCCCTGCATGAGGGCACGCTGTGAATAAAATTCGATTTTACCGCTAGGAGTCCGATACTTGTCCAGGCGCCTGTAGGGGATCTCGACAATTCTATCCTGTCTTGCTCTTTCTACTAGCCCGTTTGTATCTTCGGCAAGCTTGCCCCAGGGATCCTCTAGGTAGTCGTCATTGATGCCTAATGAGTCTGCAAGCCTCCTGGCGAGATCTAGCTCTGAGATACTCTCCGGAGGTCTTGGGAGAAGGGGCTTATTGTATATGAGGTAGTTATGCCAGTAACTATAGACAAGGTCTTCTTTTTCCAGGTAGGTTGGGGCCGGGATAACTAGGTCAGCTAGTCTAGCAGTATCGCTCCAATGCGTTTCATGGACAACAACGAATAAATCGTCTCGAAGCAAGTTATACTTTATCCTCTCGGCCTCGGGATATGTGGCTGCTGGATTAGTGAGGAAAACGAATACTAGTTTGAAATCTCCTTTCTCAAGGTATTCTGCGAGCATGGACTGCGGAATTGTTCTAGCAGGTGGGGGCGTTAACTGGTTGAAGGGTAACTGGAGACCTGATGTATTACTATAGAAGAAGCCTCTATGGACTCCGACTAGTGCAGGAAGCAAGCTTATGGCCCTGACAGCTTCTCCTCCACCATATCTTCGCTGTAGTCCGTAGCCTATGAAGACTATGCTGGGCTTGTTCTTGGCATAAGTATAGGCAAACTCCTCGATTAAGCGTCGTGGAAGACCTGTATAGCGGGATACATAGCCTAGGTCATATTTCTTTACATGCTCGCGAAACTGATCGAAGCCATACGTGTATTCTTCGACGAATCTTTTATCGTAGAGCTCGTTCTGTATTATATAGTTCGCGAGTCCTAGAGCAAGAACACCATCGCTTCCAGGCCGTATTATGATCCTTATATCGGAAGACTTTATTGTTTCAGTATTTCTTACATCAATCGTAGCGATCATGCTACCGCGGATCCTTTTAGCTTCTAGAGCCATCTTGAATCCGTGGAGATTTGATATCGCCGCGTTTACTCCCCAGTAAACAATTAGTCGAGCCTTGTATATGGACCCGGGTAAAGCTCCATAGTCTAATCCATAGTGTAGACCTATACCAATAGATCCCGAATAGTCACAAATATTGTAATCAGTAAACGTAGCTCCTAGAAGCCTCCAGAAACGAATGGGCAACAATCTAGTAAATACTCCTCTATTACCAGCATAATCAACTACAAGTATTTTATCTGCTCCATACTTATCGACAATCTCCCGTACACGAGAAACAAGAACATCAATAGCCTCATCCAAAGTAATCCTTCGATAAAGACCCAACTCCTTATCAACAGCAATAACCGGATACCGTATCCTATTCTTGGAACTAACACGCTTCAAGTCAGCAACAGCCCTAGCACAAGTAGGACCGGAGGTCAGGAATCCATCTACATTACGCAGAGTACTGTCTAGAGCAAGAACACAAGTATCGTAACAGTCTCGGGGACATCCAACCAGGCTCATCATGCCTCAAATCAAATACTTCTACAAGAATGAGAATAAAATAACCTATATGTATAGTGAAGAAAGATCCAATTGCGGAATAATAGTGTTTTGATAGGCTTCAGGAGCAGAAGCATAATTATAGATCAAGCAACGATATAGATACCTTGAAATAGATATGATTCTATCTATATAACGATAATATTGAGGTGAAAGCATATTGGAATGGACTATAGATAAACGCCCAGCATATCCTGTATTAAAAGTAAAACTTTCTCCCGGGGAAA
Organism: Acidilobaceae archaeon; assembly: GCA_027081695.1. Taxonomy (GTDB): domain Archaea; phylum Thermoproteota; class Thermoprotei_A; order Sulfolobales; family Acidilobaceae; genus S143-63. The sequence goes on from JALWJI010000006.1 coordinate 3,979, forward strand.
AAGTAAGCTCGGAACCAGGAGCTATGATGCTCATAAAAGGAAATATCAAGATCGAAACAAAGAGCGGAGGCATCCTCAAGGGTCTCGCCAGAAAGCTAATGGCCGGGGAAAGCTTCTTCCTAAACCATTACTATGCAGGACCAGGTGGAGGAGAGATATGGTTCGTTCCCGGCGTTCCAGGAGACATAGAAGCGATTAATCTCTCCGGAGGAGCATGGATAATACAAGACACAAGCTACCTAGCCCATCACGGCGACATAGATATCAGTATAGCATGGAGAGGAATGAAAGGGCTACTAGCAGAAGGAGAACTCGTATGGGTAAAAGCACAAGGCCACGGCATCGTCTGGGTTAACAGTTATGGAGCAATAGAAAAAATAAAGGTCGACGCAGGAGAAAAAATAGTCATCGACAACATGCACTTCGTAGCAATGCCTGCAAACGTGAACTACAAAATAGTGAAAGTAGGAGGACTTAAAACATTCTTCCTGGGAGGAGAAGGACTAGCAGTAGAAGTATATGGTCCCGCAGAAGTACTAGTACAAACAAGAATACTTCCACCACTAGCCAGACTACTAGCAAGATTTATCAGAACACGATAAACTAATCAAAGAAACCTCTCACGCGTTTTAATAATTTTTATCAAGTATACTAGCTAACAATATAACTATAGGAACGATAACTACCAAAACAATCCTTATGTTCCATATTTTATAGATCATGATAATAACAATAATACACTTCTTGGATAACAAATATGTCTTAGTTGGACAACGAAGAAAAGACTATAAAATAGTGAAGTAATTACTTTTAGCTCAGTATTGTAAACTTCTAGGTAATTAACAAGAAAAATTCGCTTTTAATGGACTAAACGTTGAGGCCGAAAAATGAGAATATAACTCTTATATAACAATCTGTTAGGAGAGATTTATTAATATTATTAGAACGACCTTAGTGAAGATGCCACAATGGCAATATATCGTTCTCGAAATAGGATATAATGAAATTAATGGTGGACCGGCCGGGATTTGAACCCGGGGCCTCCGCCGTGCGAGGGCGGCGCTCTTCCAGCTGAGCTACCGGCCCAGCGCCCGACCGCGTCTCTTCCTTGATCCTTTAATCTTGTTCCTGGGTTTAAGGGATTTATAGTTAATCCCTAGGATTCATTTTTAGCGAAGTGTGAAGGTAGGCTGTGATGAAGAAAGGCGTTATTATTATGTCGTTGCTAGTGGCGGTATTGGTCATAGTGTTAGTTATTAATATGAATTATGGGTATAGTCCGGGAGCTGGAGATACTGTATCGTCTCCTTACGTTGAGGATGTTAGGGTTCTCCCACGGATGCCCGCGGTATATTATTTGAATAATGTTAGTGTTCGGGAGTTGACTAAAACGAATTGGAGTATAATTGTTGTGGAGCCCGAAGAACTCTCTGGCTCAGAGCTTCAGGCAGTAAAAGAGCATTCCTGGAGGACACTAGCGTATATTAATCTGGGCTATGCTGAGGAGTGGAGAAGCTACTTTAATGAGCCCGCTATTAAATCTATAATTCACGAGAGTTCTGAGTATGAAGGGGAGTACTTTGTAGAGTACTGGAATCCCGTATGGATAGACACGATCCAAGAACTTGCAATCAAGTATCTCCGAGAGGGATACGATGGGGTTTATTTTGATAATATCGATGCATCCTTCACATTAGATGATCAGAGACCATCCTGGGCGAGTAGTGTGGATCCGGTTGAAGCCATGATTGAAACTTTATGTAACCTGTCGAGTAACATAAAGTCCTTCTATGGAGATGACGTCCTAATAATTGTCAATATTGGAGGGGCATACAGCCTGCTCTACAATGATTCCTTTCTCAAGTGTATCGACGGAGTCCTAAGAGAAGAACTCTGGACGGTATCAGTAGACTCGACATTTATTCCTCAGGATAAGGAAGAGACGCAGAACGCATTGGATGCATTGGTCTACGCAGTAGAGAGAGGCAAAATTGTTATTGTGTCTGATCCTGTAAGCGATGAATATGAGGCTTCACTGTTCTGTGGAAAGTGTTGGGATCTAGGATTTATACCGGTTCCACAGCCTGCCTGGGCATATGACTATACTCGGCCTCCTCCCGTGACGTGGTGCAGATAATTTTCCGTTCGTCTGGGAGATAGCGGAATAAAATATCTCCAAACGTTCTCTAGATCCTATATATGGGGATGAGCAGGGCTAGATTGTCTGAGACGTGTCTGTGATGACATCGCCCGGAGTGACCCACAATAACTCGAGGCCAATCGTAATTAATTACTAAATAGTTTGGATGCCTATTAGGAATTGATTAGAAATATTACAGAGCGGTATACATGGTTATACTATTGAGTGGTGTCCTGGATGAGGCTTGATTATAGAGTAGAAGAGGTTATGACAAGAAACCCTGCGTCTGTCAAGCCAGATAATACTGTGATGGATGCAGTTCTTATAATGGACAAGCTCGGAATTGGAGCTTTACCAGTAGTGGACGAGAACGGTAGGCTGATCGGAATATTTACTGAGAGAGACCTGCTGAGACGAGTAGTTGCTAGGAGAAGAAATCCAGAGAAGACTCTCATAAGGGACGTGATGACTCCTAACCCAGTTACAGTTAAGCCGGATGAAAGCGTGGCTGAGGCTCTGCGCATTATGTCGAGTCTAAAGGTTAGACATCTACCCGTAGTAAACGATGCCGGAATTCTCGTTGGAATAGTCAGTATAAAGGACATAGAATTTGTACAGCCGTAGGAATAATAGAGATACGCCTCGTGCCTACCGGTCAGGCATAAAATAATAGGGGTTTAAACCTATCACCGTTGGAGGGCTAAACAGCATGGCTAGAGCACTAGTGGTAAAGATAAGTGGAAGCCTACTCTATCCACCAGAACCCAGCTACCTGAAGGATCTAACCAATTCTTTGCTAGAGCTCAAGGTCAAGCACGCCGTCACACTAGGAGTCGTAGTTGGAGGGGGCCCAGTAGCACGTTCATATATTAATACACTGAAAGAACTAGGAGTAGATAACGCAAAACTAGACATTTTAGGAATAGAGAGTGCAAGATTGAACGCCCTCATGCTTGCTACACTACTCTACCCTAAAAGCCCACTCATCGTCCCACGAGATATTATCGAGGCCGCATCTATCGCCGCGAGCGGACTAATACCAGTAATGGGAGGACTTCAGCCTGGTCAAAGTACGAATGCAGTATCGCTAGCGTTAGCCGAGGCTCTTGGAGCAACTAAGGTTATTAATATGCTAAACAATATCGAGGGAGTATACGATAAGCCTCCGGAAACTCCTGGAGCCCGGTTATTAAGAGAAGTGTCATACAGAGAGCTTAGGGAGATAATTAACCGTTATCCACAGCATCCAGGCAAGTATACTCTCCTCGACCATACCGCGATGAAGATAGCGGAGAGATCCAAAATAACGATACATTTTATAAAGGGAAACGAGCCAGGTAACCTCATCAAAGCATTTTTGGGAGAGGAAATAGGTACAGTTGCCAGGCCCTAGATTCCTACTCTATACTGTTCATGAAAGTATTGACTATTCTTTTCCATTAACATTTCTCGTGTTGAGCCTCCATCCTATCAATAACTCGAATAATAATCCCGAAACAAAAACCATCCACGATAGAACAGTATAACCATGGATGGCGAGTCCATATGCGAGTAGGGAAGCGACCATTTGCTCTGTCAAGACTACCCATTACCATATATCCTGCAGCGACATACCATAACGGCCATACATCCCATCCCTTAGGAGGGTAGCCGGTTTAGGCTTCTTATACAGTCTAACGGAATACAGTGCTATGAGTGTTGAAGCTAGTGGGAGTACTGTGAATATACTTTGCTCATACACGTATAGAGATATAGCTGCCAGAGGAGGGAGTACTAGGGACAACATAGATGAGAATTTTTCAGGCACCCGGCATTT
>JALWJI010000007.1 GCA_027081695.1 Acidilobaceae archaeon
CGGTCTAAACCTAGAATACTATCCGAGACTTCTAAAATACGCTACAGGCGTAACCTTCACGTGGGAAGAGCTCTACGATATAGCTGATAGAATCTATGCAATTGTTAGAGCATTCTGGATAAGAGAACTGGGCGACTGGAGCAGAGAAATGGACAAGCCTCCCGTCAAATGGTTTAAGCAGCCGCTAACCAAGGGACCATATGCCGGGGCCAAGCTTGACAAGGACAAATTCGAAGAACTACTAGACCACTACTATGACCTAAGAGGCTGGGATAGAAGAGGTGTACCTAAGAAAGAGACCTTAGAAAAGCTACATCTTGACTTCGTAATACCGGTACTGGAGAGCAAGGTCGGGCTAAGGTAACAGATCTAGAATTACGGAGTATCATAAACAACTGTATTTTCCTTATCCTTATGCCGGTAATAGACTCTAATCCTTTTCTACATTTGCAAAGATCGGGTAGAAGACCAGATACAGTGATCTCATAGTCTCAATTACATGATAGGAAAAAGATTACAATGACCTGATAATATGATACACCATTATTGGATAGTTCGTATAATCTCTCATGGAGGAACTCTTGGTTAATCCTCGATTCGTCCTAGTCCGAGAACCTTGTCTATTTCTTTGTATCTATTTCTTACGGTTACTTCTGTCACTCCGGCAACTTGTGCTACTTCTTTCTGGGTTTTTCTTAGTCCGTGTTTGAGGGCTGCTAGGTATACTGCGGCTGCTGCTAGCCCGCTTGGGTCTTTTCCTGCGGTCAATCCTTTCTTTCTGGCCATGTTGACTATTTTGATTGCTTCCACTACTACATAGTCTGGGAGATCTAGGGCGCTTGCTATCCTATATACGAATCTTTCTGGCTCGATGACAGGGATCTCTATTCCTAGGTTTCTTACTAAGAGCCTATAGTTCCGGGCTACTTCTCGTTTCGCTGGTGCATCTCTCATCTTTAGGAACTTGGCTATTTCGTCGAGTGTACAGGGATACTTGTGTTTTCTGCATGCCGCGTATAGTGTTGCGGCTACCATGCTTTCTATACTTCTTCCTCTTGTTAGTCCTTTGCTTGCTGCTTCTCTATATAGTCTAGCGGCTTCTTCTTTTACGGCGAAGGGGAGTTCTAGTTTTGCCGATATGTCGTCTATTAGTCTTAGGGCTTGGTTTATGTTCTTCTCTAGACTGCTCAGGGCTCTACCCATCCTGAAGCTTCTTTGTAGTCTGATGTTCTCGATGCGTTTAGATAGTCCTCTGATTTTTCTGCTTCCTTCCTGGTATCCTCCCATGTATACGTCGATACCCATGTTTGGCTTGGAGAACGAGATTGGACTTCCCACACGCGTTCTACGCGATTTTTCGTCGGGTGTATATGCTCTCCACTCTGCTTCGTCTCCTATGATTTGGTCTTCTAGTACTTCTCCTGTTTCTAGGCATACCCTCACTCCTAGTTGCGGATCATATACGATCTTGTCTGGAGGACATCTCTGGTTTCCTTGATTCTCATCCACAAGAATTCACCTCGGATATATAAGGGGTTAACCTCGTGTTATCAACCGTTATCTTTAAATCCCCCTAACCTGTCATGGAGGAACAAGAGTTTATAAATGTTTCGAAAAATTTAAGCCTGGGACAATAAGATAATCCTACTCCTCTACACGAACTCCAGGCTCGCCCAAAGACACTTCAAACACGTCCAAAGCACC
>JALWJI010000008.1 GCA_027081695.1 Acidilobaceae archaeon
CCAGGTATAGACTATCAAGAGATCATTATTCGTTAGCACGTCTCTAATCTCGTTTATCAATGTGGGCTTCACCTCGTTCCATTATACTATACTATCGTCATAGACTGCAATATTCGATAAAACAAAATGGGCCCATTCATTAATCTTTAATGCTACTGAATATATTATATCATCTTGGTAATACAATGTCTGTGGATTTTTTACAACCTTGTATAATACGCCGATATATATTTCTAGGAATAAAGAAACGCAACCTCGCATCTAGATCCTTTCTTAACCCGACTCTTTTTGTTGCTTTAACCATGCGTGGTTCTACTCTAAAATTATCCGATATAATACATGCTTTCTCACAGATTCCCAGCCTTGTACCGTTTAGTTCCCTAGTTATAGCATAGTATCCAGAAACTATGCCTGGACCTGTGAGGTAGTTTTCAAAGCATTTCCCCACGGCAACTCTCCTGATAAACACGAGACCTCTCCGGGTCTTGCCGGCTACTATATTCAGCATCCAGTATCCATGCACGGGGTAGAGAAATATTTGGCCTGGTTCTAGTGCGTTTATGTCTTTTTGCTTTACATATCTGTGAGAATGACAGGCGGGATCGTTCAATACGCAATATACTTCAAGATCTACTATTCTTCCAGGCCTACCGTTTATCACTAGTATTTTTCCGAGCAAATTATACGCTGCTTTCAATGGATTTAAACGAACGAGATCCTCGAGGTTATAGTCTTGCATTACCATACCCACACTATACTTTTTCCACCAGTGAAAATAATATTCGAAAAACTCCGACAATCAATATATTGATCGAGAATTGAATAGGGCCCTGGAAAAAACAAAAAGCAGCAACCTCTACAGAACATTTACAATAGTAGTAGCCTGGATTCTAGCTTTAAATCTGCTAGTTTTCTCATTCTATATGTTCTTTTATCATGGTAGCTACTATTATATAGGGGATTACGGTGGATACTCTCTTTATAGATTTCATCCCTATGAAGGATTAGTTATCCCTAGTCTCCTTCTCTTGGCATTATCAGTATCTCTATATATGGCGATTCCATATATTGGAAGAAAATCGACCATATTATTATTGGTTGTAACGATTTTTCTCCTCATAGCGTATATTTTCATTGTCTTCGATTATTCTCAGAGCATAAAGGCTGTTCTCTTATTTTACGGTGGTAAAACCGATAGCTATGTTCTACAGTATGCGGCAGCTGAAGCCATTCTCAACGGCAAGAATCCATATACAATGAATTTCTCCTCTGTATTAAAAGAATCTATCGATAGCGGCGTGCTTCCGATCTCTAAAGTTACCTATGTATATGAGCCTGGTACGACTAGGTATGCTGGCTCCGAGATTATCGGGTTTGTAGATAGATTTGATTATCCTGCGATGGCAGCATTGTACTATATACCAGCTATTCTACTAGGAATAAGCGGAGTATACTGGGACGCGATCATTATCGGCCTGGCACTAGCAATAGTGTATCTTAAGGCAGATACTCCCATTCGACATCTTATTCTAGCATTATTCGCTGCAGGAGCATTCTCGTTCTTTGGAATCATGTATCTTGGAAGTCCTCATGCTGGATGGGTTGCTCCATTAATGGTAGCATTGGCATATTCCTCGAACCCTATTGTCTCCGGAATATTGCTAAGTCTATCTTCCTCGTATAGGGAGACGGCCGTAATTTTCTCGGCCTTCTTCGCTGTATACGTTCTAAGGAAATATGGGTGGCACCGGTTTACGCGTTTTTCAGCAAGTTACGTTGCGACTGGTCTTATAGTTAATCTCCCGTTTTTCTTACTGGATCCTCACGCCTTTATCCATAATATAATGTTACCTGCATCATATAATCTCTATCCAGAGGGCTTTGGACTGAGCTCTTTGCACTATATTGGTATATCAATAGACAAGAAGTTATCCATGATCTTGTTTGTCGCCTCCTTCATAATACTACTAATAATATCATATGTTTACTTCTCAAAGGTTGAAACAATAATATTCACTTTTCCGAGCCTAGTCTTTTTACTCTATTACAGACCTATGACCGTGTATTACGAATACTTCTTTGTAATAAACGCAATGTACCTTGTGCTATCCTCTAAACCAGAACATCCAGAAATAAACATGAAGCTACTTAGGTACAGTAGATGGCTAGCCTACACGGTTGTCGCCGCATCAATCCTCTCTATATTCACTGTTTACATGGGTTCGCCTCGAGATATACAAAGATACATTACAACGATACCCAAGCCATTGATCTATAGTGTCGTGTTTGCTGGTGCCTATATCTTCACGTTATTCATAGCATACTCGTTCTCTGCACGACGAATACCCATAAGGTCATTTAAACTTGACAGCATGAGAGGCGCAAAGATTACCATTTCAATACTAATATTCAGCCTATTCGTGGCGTTCCTGGGACAATACCTGTTCCCCATAGTCCGGATCCTGGTATACACTCCATACTATGTAGATACCGACTCCGCGGTCACGGGTCTAAGTGGAGCGACTATACTAAACTTTAAGAACCCCTATCATGCAGACTACTCTGAAGACCTAATAGAATTGTTGAAGGAAGGAAAAATAGGAGCCTTCTTCGGATTCTATAACTATACTAGGAACTATCCGATAGCACCACACGCAGATCTCTATCTATACGGGAGAATAGCATATACTGGTTCTAATTGGGTACCGGTCTCGTGGAAAACAGGGATCGTTCTTATCGATCCGCTCCTATCATTTATAGTCAACGATAGTTATTTAGTAAGAGGATTATCCTACTTCATTCTGCTCATGGGGCAGTTTTTATTCCTGAGAGCACTGCTCAGGCTCGCAGGCGATGAGACCGAGAAACTCATAATAATGACTGTATACTCGTCGATCTTTATACCAGTATTGTTATTCCCGTATACGTCTCCGCTTTTCGCATTAGAGGCTGGTCTCCTCTTGTTGATCGGAAGTGTTATACTAGGAAGCAGGTTATCGCAATTATCGGCGTTCTTCGTCGGTGTTGGATCAGTAATCTCGTCGTTTAATTTAGCTGGATTGGCCGCGTTACTCTTGTCAACTGAAAGATCCGATAAAAGAGCTCTCTCTTATATTGGTTTTGGCCTCCTTTCCATGACTATTTTATCAATTGTGCTAGGTGGTGAAAGAGTATTCGCAGCATTTGGATCCATCATTGATAAGGGCGTGAGCGCTTCTCACGTATTGTTCCCCATTGGCCTGCTAGGCCCAATAATAGTACCTTTGAAGATCTTAACATTACTAATGTCTTTGCTTGTTGGAATGATACTCTGTGCTTCTCGATCTAGGATTATTTATGGATGCCTATTCATTGCTTTCACTACTCTTATGATCACATTGCCTCTTTGGAGGTTTGAGCATCTCACATTTATTTTATCTTTGTATGTTGTAGTATCATCTATACGAAGGATGATAGAATGAGCTGGCAGAGTCTTTATGATACTGCCATAGGGAAACTAGACAATTATAGTGGAAGAATAAGAGTTGAATGTAATAGATTCGCAGTTCTCGGAGACACTCACGGATATTTGTCCGTATCTAGGTGGTTTATCGACTCGTTCTTAGACGAGTACGAGTGTATATTCTTTTTAGGAGATTATGTTGATAGGGGACCTAAGGGGGTCGAGAACCTCGATTATATCCTTGAGACGTTCGTATCGTCGGAGAAGGTATTCGTCCTGAGAGGCAATCATGAAGATCTCAGAATGAATAGATACTATGGTTTTCTGTCCCAGGCACTTTCTAGAGGAGACATTTATCTAGAGAAGCTAAAAATGCTTTATAGAAAACTACCCCTTTTCGCCGTAGTCAACAACGAACTCTTCCTTGTACATGGCGGTATTCCGTGTAGATCATGCCGCAATACTCCGGAACCTCCACTCACAGTTATGGAAATCGAAGAAAGGCTCAGAAGCATGTTTAACTCAGGAGAGGATCCCTTAAACGACAGAATCCTGTTCCAACTACTCTGGAATGACCCTGACTTATTTCTCGAATGGTATGCGCCTAACATAAGGGGTGAAGGCACTTATCTCTACGGGAGGGAAGCCTGGAAGGCGTTTCTGCTAAGCAATTATTTTAGGATGATAATTAGAGCTCATGAAAGAGTTAACGGTGTCGTCATTTATACGTCTTCTATGAGGAGCATTGACCATCCAGCTAATTGTATCGATAAAAGCGAATTAAATATGGGAGTACTAACTGTATTCTCGAGCCTATACCACGGAGCTGATGCGGGAGCAGTTCTTGTCGAGAAAGACAAAATATGCTTCAAGTACTTTTCTCCACGATCAAGCTAGTCTTTAAGCAACTAACTCTCTATACATAGATCCGAATCAAATCTAAGAGACGTCAGGCTCTCTGCTACTATAACACCGTTGAGCTTTCTGGGCGGATTCTTAGTCACGCCTGTTAAGACTAGTATCGAGTCGAGCCCGTTTTCCTGCGCCATAGCTATGTCCGTGTCTATTCTGTCTCCTATAACAACGACCTCATTTCTTAGAAAACGAATCTTTCCTAGAGCCAGTTCAAGTATCCACTTGTTCGGTTTTCCTGCATCGACAACCGGTCTCTTTCCAGTACTGGTCTCGAGCAGTGAAACAATAGAGCCTGCACCAGGCACGGTTCCCTCTACGTCTGGATAACTTGTATCTCTATTAGTAGCTACAAACAATGATCCATTCACTATGGCCTTATGTGCTGCGGCGAGCTTTCTATAAGTCAAGTTCCTATCTAATCCCACTACTACGGCGTCAGCGGACATCCAATTATCTGATGTCAAAACTGTATGTCCCGCCATCGTTAATTCAGCTACTAGACCTTCCTCGCCTACTACTAGTGTTTTAGATCCCGGCTTAGTTTTTCTTAGCCACTCCGCTGCCGAGTATCCGCTGGTTATAATCTGGTCTGGTGATATTTCATTCTCCAGTATTTGTGACAGTTTCAGCGCATATTCCTTTCTCGTTCTAGTGCTGTTATTTGTGAGAAAAACTAGCTGTGTGGTTTCTAGTATGGATTTCAATGCTTCGACGTTTTCTTCTATTATTTTACTTGATCTCCAGACTACGCCGTCAAGATCTACTATCGCGGCTTTGTAACACTTCATCCTGTTCCCCACGTTAGTTTTTCTAGTTCTTGTTTTAGTGTCTGAAGCTTGTCTTCAGCGAGTCGTAGGCTTGCATAGGTCTTACTTCCTCCTCCCCGGGCTCCTATCCGGTTTGCTAGCTCTTTGATTGTTTTCCCGAGGTGCAGTTTTGTGGCATCGCCTGTTGCTACTTCTAGCTGTATAGTGTGGTCTTGCTTGTAGTATAGTCCTATTATCTTGTCTGGATAAGTCATTGTTAGTTTCCTGAGTATTTCTTGCATTGCTTTTCTATCGTTTTCGGGGAACTCTATGATGACTACTTTATCGTCTGTAGTTTTGATTCTTGATTCTATCATTTCATAGTAGAGTTTTCTATAGGTGGTTAACTTCGACTTGTACATTTCTGACTCTTCGAGAATCTTTGATAGTCGTGTAGTTAGTTGTTGCGGGCTTGTCCTCAGGGTCTCGGCTAGTTGAAGCAGTGTGTCTTCTTGTTCTTGTGCGTGTTCCGCTAATCTTGTCCCGGCCACGTATTCTATTCTGATTACTCCGTCCTGGATCTTGTCTACATTAATTATCTTGAGGCCTCCTATCTCTCCTGTATTGGCTAAGTGGGTTCCTCCGCATCCTTCTATGTCCCAGTCCTCGATTTCGAGTAACCGTATCGTTGCTTGCATTGGTACTCCTCCCTGGTATATTATGAAGCCGTATTTTTCTTCAGCCTCGTTCCTTGGCAAGTACATTACCTTGACTTTCCGACGGTCATCTATTACTTTGTTTGCGAGTCTTTCGATTTCTCTTATTTGTTCCTTTGTTAGTGGCCTGTGATGAGTGAAATCTAGCCGACCTTTCTCAATGGTTTTCTCTGCACCGGCTTGCCATACATGGTTGCCGAGAACTCTTCTCAGAGCCCCTAATATCACGTGTGTGCCGGTGTGGTGCCTCATTAGCCTGTAGCGTCGGGGCCAATCTATTCTTCCGACTACATTGTGTCTACAGTTGAACTGTTTGTCAAGAACGTGTACTACGACATCGCCTACTTTCTCGACTCTCTCAACGCGGTAGACCTCGCCGTTGCATTCTATTACTCCTGTGTCGTGGTCTTGGCCTCCTCCTTTTGGATAGAATACTGTTTGATCTAGGACTAGGTATTTGTCCCTCCAAGCTATTGGCTTAGCTGTGAACTCTCTCATGTATTGGTTCTCATAGTAGAGTTTTCTTGTCGGTGGTAGATTACCTGCCCAAGTTATTATATCTGGTGGTAGCGATGTTTTTTCTCCGATTTTCCTGATTTTTGCTGGTGCTTGATGCCTTGATGCAACTAGGCTGTAGAAGTTGTGGGGTATTGTGATAGTTATTCCTCTTGATTTCAAAATATCTGCCACGATTTCTGGTGGAAGACCATTGCTATCATATAATTTTATGAGGTCTTCTAGATCCAGAGTTTTCTTCTTTTTAATTATCTTTTTAACTAACTGTTCTCCTTTCGCTAGTACTTCTTTGAACTTCTCTTCTTCGACCAGAACTGCGTCAATTATATAGCTCTTGTTTTCCGCCATTTGTGGAAAGTCATTCTTCCAGTAGTCTACTTGTAGCTCTACGAGCTCTGCGAGATTGACCTCTGCGTCTAGGAGTCTGAGTTGTTTAAGTGTTCTCCTTGCTACGAGACGTGCGAGGTAACCCTCGCCTGTATTTGATGGTACTATACCGTCTCCAAGCATTAGGGCAAGTGTGCGTGTATGATCTAGTATACTATAGAGTCTTGCTTCTTTTTCAAGTGCTCGTATAATCTCGTTGATATCTAATCCTGTTCTTTTAGCGATACGCTTGTAATAGCTCTGCACGCTTACTGGATCCTCGGGATCTAGTCTTCCTGCCTCTTTGAAGGCTGCCCATAGGATACTCTCGTCGACTTCCTCTACATTGATCTTGGAACGGAACTTGTCCAGGAGATCCTGGAATATGGAATGGAATGCTGTAGGTGTTTTCTGGGTGAACCATGCTAGTCTCTCTACTCCATAGCCGGTATCGACTATTTTTAGAGGGATCTCGGTATAGGAGCCGTTGTCCACCTTATATTTCATGAAGACAAGAGTTGCTAGTTCTATTCCACCCACTACTACTTCGAAGCTTGGACCGGCATTTCCTCCGCCTTCCCACCAAGATTCCTTGAAGACTATTTCTTCTGGAGGAATCTTCATATACTCTGTGAAGAATTCGTACGCTAGTCTAACAGTCTCGTTTTTCCAGTATATGAATTTATCTGGATAGTTGAATGCGTGGTGTGCGGCCATCTCGAAACTTGTTAAGTGTCTACCAATTGTGAGTCCTACATTGTCTATGTCTTCGAGTCTTATGCTTGGCTGGCTAATTACTAATGGATTAGCGGGTGGTGGGACTAGTCCGCTTGTTACGTGTGGCTGGAAAACTACTATGCTGGCTATGGTTAGATAGAGGTCTTCTCTCCATCTTGCTACGACTGGCCTGGGTTTTAATGGTGTATGCCCATGTTTTTCAAAGAATTGTATAAAGAGTTTCCGAGCCTCTGAAACCGACAGGTTCTCGATACTCTTTATCTTCTCGAATCTGTATTCTATGCATGGCGTGTCCTGGGGTTCTTCTAGTTCTGGATTCAGTGTCCAAAAGTATTCTGGACATTTGTTCCCTTTCTTTCGTATAAAGCCGTTTTCTTT
>JALWJI010000009.1 GCA_027081695.1 Acidilobaceae archaeon
CTAGGCAAGGAGAGAGAATCGATCCCGACGAATTCCATCGTATGAGAAGAGAGTACTATCTACTTAGAGGATGGGATCCGGATACAGGGGTTCCTACGAAGGAAATATTGTACATGCTAGGGCTAGATCAGCTACTGGCAATCGACATTCCCCTTATAGGCTAGTTCTCAAGGTCTTTCAGAACAATCCCTTTATCATTTCCTCTCCTGGTTCTTATGATCCTAGACCTTCCCGGAATTCTAGGCATTATTTCTTCATCTGGAACTGCATACGGTATATGTTTATGTTCTTGATCCAAGGCCTCGTACCATTTGTTCTTGAGTATCTTCGCCATTTCGCTCTTTGCATAGTCTCCAGGGACGAGCACAGAGTAGACCAAGGTTTTTTCTTGGATTGTCTCCTCGCCTCCACTCATGACTATCGGTACGCCTTCCTCGTTGATAGCGATCCCTATTGCTATCTTTACGGGTACCGGCTTCGGGAGATAATTCTTCTTTCCATAAACCATTATTCCTCCCTTAGCCAGGTATTCTCCTGTCGGCGGACTAAATGATACTTGACTCGCGGTTACCCAATATACATCAATGCTTCCAGCACCAGCCTTCCATGCCCTACTATAGGCAGCTGTTAGAACCGCGGCGTCGAATATGTCTTCTTGGTGGGGCCTCCTGTCCTTGATTTTCAGAACAACTGCTGGTGCTCCATGAATGTTTGCATGAAGGAATAGGTCGTTTTGTGATAAGTGTTTCTTGACTACTGCTTCGTTCTGGCTAGCGTCTCGACCGCCTATTGCTAGAAGATTGTTTCTCGTCGCAGTCCAGTGATATTTCTCGAACCAGAACCGTTTCCTTCTCCGGACTCGCTGGGATAGTTCTCTGGCTTTTACTTTTATTTTAAGCTCATCTATGCGCGACAAGATCTCTTCTTTTATTTCTTCTGCGCGCTTGGCTTTTGCTTCTAGTTCTCCTGCTTCCCTGTATAACCTTAGTATAGCAGCATCCACTGTTTCTCCATGATAGTAATCGAATGTGATATCGCCTGGGAGTTCGATTACGTATTTATCATTTAGTTTTGCTACAATTACTTTTCCTACAGAGAATTTCTTCTCCTTATTTCTTGTTATAATGTTAAAGAGTTTTTCGAAGTCCTGATAGTGTTTCGCCATTAGCTCTGCTATTTTTCTCTTCTTCTCGGCTTCTAATACGTATTCTCTTGCTTTCTTTTCCGCCTCTTCAATACTTTTTAGTAATCTATAGTATTCGCTGTCCCCTGTCGTATCCTCTTGTGTTTTTGTACGTGTGCCTCTAACACCTTGCGCAAATAGTATATCCAGGGATTCATCAAACAAAGAATACTCTTCTACAATGAAGTCTCCTCCTTCAATATATCTTAGTGGTTTGAAGGGATCTGCCTCGATAGGAGATTCCTGTATTATCAGCCATCCTTTTCCACTGAACGACTCTGCTATAATTCCCATAAGGGCATCTAGTATTGCCTGTAGATCTTTTTCTTCCAGATTATCGACTCCTGTCTGTTTATCGATACCCGATCTATATAGTGCCTCCTCAGCGAGTTCTCCAGGTATTCTGCATCCTCTTATGAGACCTCGTACAGCGTCTTTTCCAGACCTTATACAGCTCAAGAGATCTTCAGGGAAATTTTCTATCTTAGACTCGACTAATTTTATGATTACACTCTCTTGTATTGGGGGAGGAGTATATCTTATCTTAGGTTTTAGCACTCTATCACGTAGCTTAAGGGTTTTTGTCAGTGCAAGGATGGAGTCTTTTTCGTCGAGCAACGCTATTACTCCTCTAGGGATTAATTCTGCAATTATCGAGTATCCTCGTCTACCTGTGATTTTAACTATTCTATCGTGTCCTTGCAGAGATATGTCTTGGATTCTGTCTCCTCGTAAATACTTTCTTGCTAATACTACTAGTGGATATGGCTTATAGTCGCTCGGAGTTACTGTTCTTGTTGATAAATGTATTCTTTTCCCCGCTTCTATGACTAGGAGATCTTTTGCAAGGTTTGACTTGATTTTCAGTATTAGACACTCGGATTCTTTCTCATAATATATATTTGATACTAATCCATTGTTCAATTGTTGCCCTGTTGTTTTCAGCCATACTAGTATGTCTAGTAGGTTCATGCTTTTCCTTGCCATTTTCTTATAGCCCCGTTAATTGGTTAATGTTAGGTGGAGGAATAATGGGGTTATCCCTTGCGTATTTATTTCGTCGTTATTATTATCTTGAAGGACATAGTTTAGAGTATCGGGATATGTGTGATAATAATTCGGGTGGCATTAGATGGTTGCTGGAGTCTCCATAGATGCTCATATCGTCGCTGGAATAATTATAGGACTCGTACTAGGAAGTATCCTAGCAGTATTATCCTATATAGGAGGCTTCGAACAGCTCTCGATGCCTAGCAGGGGGCTAGCGGGATCATTAGGATCTGCCATAGTCGCCTTCCTGCTCCTTCCCCTCGTACAGCTACGTGTCGGAGTCCTCTCCACGAGGAAGAAAATCGAGTACATAGCCGTATCCGTGCTAATGACTATAGTCTTCTGGCCAGTCATATACGCTGCCCTTATTGGTTAGCTTTGACAATGTTACCTCATAATTTATTTTATCGCTTGTCTAAGAGCATATATGGTGTCAGTCTAGCATGCATAGAACCAACATGATGAGACTTACGTATTTACTCGTGATTACTGGTTTGATGCTCTTAGCAACATATATGATTCCCTCGGAAGCCTCCTCCTCTGTGTGCTTTCACCCCAATAAGATGATTATAGTTCCAATACAATCAACAAGCTACTCGGATAAGCTAGAGATATATTTTGAATCCAGCACGCAACCGATAACAGTATACAATATATCTAGCTCTCTCTATGATGTAAAAGGAGCAGGCTGTATCGACGGCTATTTCACAGTTATGTATCTAGATTTAACTAATGGTAGCCTAATTCTAGACTATTATAATATAAGTGTCCTCACTTATGGGGTCTCCAGTATTGACCTCGGAAAAATGAATGATTTATTAATAAAACGAATAACGTTCTCTCCAGAGTCTCCTGCAATTATAAGCTCTGCTGATGGCTTTTTCACCAACGAAACCTTACTAGTGATCGGCATCTCCAGCGCAGTAATTGACAACGAAACAGTATCAAAACCGTTCAGTATTTATTTAAGCGGTGAAGCAAAAGACGTCGTGAAGAAGTATTATAGCGTCGAGTCAATACTTAGGCTACCTTCAAAACCTGTACTCCCACCCTTCTTCTATAATGTTACAGGAGAACAGCTTACTATCGGAACAGTGATTAATGGAGAGCTTGAACTTATGAAGACTGCTATACCTAATTCTCCGGATCCCGGCACGATAATCTATTATCCTAGCGATAACAAGAGAATAACAGTTTATGTTTCAAACTCTACCACTCTAACTATTCTATATACAGATAAGGCAACGCTTACAACCGATATCTACCTGGTAGGGCTCGAGAACTATACGCTGATATCTGTGGACGGGATAATCAGCCTCAATAATACCTATTATATATCATCCAAAGCTATAACCTACACTGCTGGAACCTCTCAGCCGGAAACCGTTAGCCTCATAACAGTATTCGTTCCGGCAAACGATTCAATCACTATCTACAAACAAAACAATACTACAAATCTTGTTGAAATAATGGGTTATCACTATCTAGCCCTTGTAAACGGGACCTATCTCATAGAGCCGCCGGTGTCTGATCTAAACAGAATACTCCTGAGGCAGACAACTATAGAATATGCATTGGAGACCTTATCAACTACATCCGCATTCCTACTAGCTCCTTCCCAAGAGGCATCAGACTTCACGACAGTAACCAAGGTATATGCTGAGCAAACCACGACAACTCAAAACCCGACGCTACCCACAACACAGACAACAGAGGAACAACCATTAATCAGCACTAAACTCCTGGTCCTAATCATAGCAGTTATAATTATAGCAGTAGCAGTCATCCTAGTCTACTTCTTCAAAATAAGAAAGAAGACTGTGTCAACTGGAGGAGAGGAGGAAGAAGCAGAGCCTGTTATAGAGCTAAACATTTAGTCCTAGTATTCCAATATAGAATTCTCTAGGAAATTTTTTATAAATCAATCGTAAACCCATAATCTTCTCCGATAGCGGGGGGTGCTGTGTGGAAGATGAAGCGGAACATCGTGGTAGAAGAATATCTCCTGCCGAGTGTAGAGGAGATAGAAGTAGAACTCGTGGAAAGAAAAGGCCTAGGCCACCCGGACTACATTAGCGACGCCGCCTCGGAGGTAGCAAGCATTGCTCTAAGCAAACTATACCTCGAGAGATACGGAAGAATACTTCACCATAACCTTGATAAAGTACTATTAGTTGGTGGCCAGGCAAGCCCACGTTATGGAGGAGGAGACGTCCTCCAGCCAATCTACATAATCGTGTCTGGAAGAGCGACCACGCAAGTACGCACCGACGACGGCGTAGAGAATATACCTGTAGGAACAACAATCGTGACCGCAGTAAAAGAATGGATAAAGAACAATTTCAGATTCCTAGACCCTGAAAAACACGTAATAGTAGACTACAAGATCGGAAAGGGAAGCGCAGACCTAGTAGGAATCTTCGAGGAAAAAGACAAAGCGCCTAAGAGCAACGATACAAGTTTCGGAAGCGGATACGCTCCGTTCTCGACCCTCGAGCGACTAGTATTTGAGACAGAGCGCATGCTCAATTCTCCTGGATTCAAGTCTAAGCTCCCACAAGTAGGCGAAGACATCAAAGTCATGGGTCTACGCAGAGGAAAAACAATAGAACTAACAATTGCAGCTGCTATAATCAGTAGCCTGGTGCATGATAGACAAGAATATCTCTCGGTAAAAGAAGAAGTCAAGAACTATGTCCTCGACCTAGCCGCAAAAATAGCACCAGAACACACTGTAAATGTATACATAAACACCGGAGACATACCAGAAAAAGACATCGTCTACCTAACAGTGACAGGTACGAGTGCAGAACACGGAGACGATGGAATGACAGGACGCGGAAACAGAGCCAATGGACTAATAACTCCTCTAAGACCGATGAGCCTTGAGGCAGCAGCTGGAAAGAACCCGGTAAACCACGTAGGTAAAATCTATAATGTTGTTGCTAACGATCTTGCCCGCAGAATATACAGTGAGGTGACAGGCATCAAGGAAGTATATGTAAAATTGTTGAGCCAGATAGGAAGACCAATAGACAACCCACTTGTTGCCGATGTGAAAGTAAAACCGGAGGGTAACGGTTTATCAAGCGATCAGAAACGCGAGATAGAAGCAATCGTTAACGAGGTCTTAGACAATATCACTACATACACGTATAAGATAATAAATGGGGAAGTAATCCTCTTTTAGACACAAATCTTTTAATGAGTAATTCTTTTTCCTTGAGAACCTAACGTTCTGGATCTCTCTTTCCTGTACTCGGATATAAGTCTCTCTAGACTAATCCTCTGCGCATGTTCTTCCTCTAGCTTTTTTCTCATCTGAGATAACTCATCGCGAACCCAAGCATCTAGCACTACATATTCATCTGTCATATAAAGGGGGCGGATACCTAGCTCTTCCTCTGTAACGACAGGAATGAACAGTCTTTTAGCGTTTTTCTTTAGTATCGCGATATCGGGCGATCCTTTAACAATTATTCCCAGTAGTTTGATACTTGATAGAGTATAGAGTAAGGCCTCTTCGAATACCGGATTATCAAGATAGAGAACTTCGCCCATTAGCGATCGAGGATTACTAATTAGATTCTTGGCATTGCTCTGGGTTAGGCTCTTTACCCGGTACGCTAAGAAATATGTTCCAGAGTAGACTTTTGAGAGTATTCGTTCTATTGTTCTCTTTTCATTTATTAGGTTGTTAATAGTATCCTTGAGTGATTCTATTTCTTTCGATAGAATAGTAATCTGCGACTCCATCTTTGATACTAGACTGTCACGATAGACAGAGGACTTAAAAGAGGCTAGCTTCCTTTCCATCTCCTCTTGCAGTCTCTCATTCTCGTCTTGGAGTTGTTTAACTCTCTCCCTCAGATAGGTTAACTCGGCTTCAAGAAGCTGTAGTCTTTGATAACCCCTGGCATCCTCTTGAGACTGCTGGATTCTGGTTCTATAATTCTTCTCCTCTATTTTCTCCTTAGTAGCAGACAAGATCTTGTCGAGTTCCTTTTCAATAGCTATTTCGAGGGCTTCAGCTATAGTTACTCCTTTGATGACTGCTTCTTTTACGGTTGATGGATCAACACTGATCCCTATCTTTCTAAGCTGTGACTCGACGTGTCCTAGCTTGTTTCTCAAAGATAAATATGCTTTATAAGCGGCGGCAAGAGCATCTCTTTGATGAGAATCTTCCGGCAGTAATCCATTTAGGGCCTTTTGGGCCAGGCCCCTCTTTTCCACGATACTGAGTTCTCCTGGAGGAGTATATAGCAGTGCTCCAGTTAGGCTTGCTATTTTCCTAACCGATTCAGGCGGCTCAGGAACGTCCACTGCTATTATTACGGGTTTTCCGTGTTCAAGTATCGCCTCTAACAGGCTACCCCTATCAAAACTCTTCGAGCTATCCAGATATACTACTCTCCCATTAAGGTCTAGAACCGCGATACCCGTCGTTATCCCAGGATCGAGGCCTACAATTATCGGTTTCAGGTACTTGCTGCTTCTCTCTGGTATTGAGAGGATAGTCTTGTACACGGGTTTTATGGTAACTGAATAATCAGCTCCCCTATGTGGCCTGACAATGCCTATTAATCTCTCCCTTGGAGCGTAAACTGTGAAAGTAGCTGATTCTAATCCTCCTTCACTTTTCCTGTACTTTAAATCGTATTCGAGCCCGGCCTCGTCTAGGGCTTGTTTAACTCTCATCGTAGCGTTTAGTACAGCTGCCCTGACCTTTCTCTGATATCTTTGCTGGCTGTATCCTCCGCTTGCAGGGCTGCGATGTTTAGTTATGAGTATCATAGTCTTTTTCTCTATTTTTCTTATACTTGCACCGTAGCCTTTTGAGGCCAGTATCGCCACTAGGTATGCTGTTTTTCCAGGAGTCAGCTTACCATATCCGACTATATCACGGTAAGGGGCCGCTAGTTGACTTATAGAGTAATGTTTGTCTTTTCCTATTGTGACTTGTACTATCTCTGATTCGGCGGGGAATAGTTCTAGTATGCGGGCTAGGTCTTTCTTGTTTGATGCTATCTCCATTATGTTATCGAAGGCTATTTTCCTCGGTTTGTAATACCATGCGAGCCTGATTAGTCTCGAAAGAGGAGCCTTCGACTGTTTTTCTATTATTTTTCCTTCCGCGTCAACTATTACGATACTATATAGCGTTCTCCTTGTGGTGCTCTGGGGGCTACCTTCTTCTATATCTACTCCCATGTATAGTTCTTTGGATCTTTGTGGTTGTGTCTTGGTCATTTATTCACCTCTTATGTATGAAAGAGTCTCCTCCAGATCTCTCTCGACGCCATATTTTCTTTTGAAGAAGGAGAGGATATAGGTTACATCTCTTCTGAGGAGTTCATCTGCCATTTCTTCTTCCTTGTAAACGTACTGTGGCCAGTCTATTATGTATGGTATTAGGTCCTCGCTAA
>JALWJI010000010.1 GCA_027081695.1 Acidilobaceae archaeon
TAGACCAAGAAGTACTAATCAAACTCAAAGGAGGCAGAATGCTGGCAGGAACACTCGAAGCCTACGACGGGCACTTGAACATATTATTGAAAAACGCCCGCGAAGTATCATCAGAACCAAACAAAACACGAAACCTAGGAACCGTACTAGTGAGAGGAGACAACGTCATAGTAGTCAGCCCAATCTTCTAAAGGAGGTGTGACGAATGGGCAAGGGAACAGCAAGCTTCGGAAAACATGGAAGAAGCAAGACACACATCGTGTGCAGGAGATGCGGAAGAAGATCCTTCAACGTCGCTAAAGGCTACTGTGCAGCCTGCGGCTTCGGTAGAAGCCGTAGAATAAGGAGATACAAGTGGCAGAGAAAGAAAGTGAACAGAGTTAGAATCGTCTAAGAAGTACAACTAACAGCTCCCATGACAGTTTTATCATTGGACACTAATCAGGTCTCCTCGTATTCTAGGTTCTCTGATAGAGGGTTGTATCCTAACTTTTTATCTGGGAACCATTGTAGTATCCACCCGGTGTAGTATTGTGCAGAACTACGAAGAACTATTTGTAAAAAACGCGGAAAGAATCCTGGCAAAAGCTGAGGCAGAAGGCCACGACTTAGTTATACTCACAAATTCTTCGAACATACTCTATGCTACAGGGATTAGGAGTCCAAGCGGCATAATCATCTTATCTAATAATTGTGCTTGGACCCTCGTAACAAGCATACTGGAGTATTCTAGGATGTCAAGTCAGGCGCCTAAATCCTACACAGTTAAAGTCGCGTATAGAGGAGCAAACGAAGCCCTAGAAGCCGCAGTACCGAAAAGTCATCTTATTAAAGCTCCTCTCACCGAGGCCGCCGCCGAAATCGTAAAAAGATGTGAAGCCAAGAAACCAGCGGCTGACCTAGGGATGATCAACCACTCGCTGGCATCATCCCTCAAACAAAAAATTCCCGAGTTATCAGATTTCAGCAAACACCTCTCGAAGATACGGTCTATAAAGAGTTCCGAAGAAATAAACCTCATAACGAAGGCTGTCGAAATCGCCGAAGAAGCGCTTAGACGAACCCTCCTCTACATGAGAGAAGGTGTAAGTGAAGCAGACATAGCAGGCATCTTATACAAGGAGCTACTGTCCCTAGGATCCTGGGGAGAAGCATTTCCTTCCATTATAGCCTTCTACGCGAATACAGCCTATCCCCATTATACGCCAGGGCAAGTTAGACTTACATCGCCTGGACCAATACTAGTCGACTGGGGAGCAGTATACCATGGTTATCGAAGTGACTCTACGAGAACCTTCTGGTGGGGTAAACCCTCATCTACATTCAAGAAGCATTACGAAGCACTCCTCGAAGCACAAGAAGCTGCGATAGACTCGATTTATGCGGGAGCCGAGGCAAGAGAACCAGATACACAGGCAAGACAAGTTCTTAGAAAGCATGGATTAGAGAAATACTTCATCCACGGCCTGGGACACGGCGTAGGCGTAGACGTCCACGAAGAACCATACCTAAGACCCGGATCCGAAACCATACTAGAAAATAACATGATTGTCACGATAGAACCTGGAATCTACCTTGACAAGATCCACGGTATAAGGATAGAAGACCTAGCGGTTGTGACTCCGAGCGGGGCGAGACTCCTAACAAAATTCACGAGGCACCTAATCGAACTCTAATAGTAGGAGACAAAGTTCGGTTTTCAGGCTAGGATGAAAGAGGGTCACTAGACCCGTTCATCCACATTTCCCCTTGGGGGGATTCGGAGGCAGAGCCCTATCATCCCCTCTATGATTTCTCATTTATTACAATCTAAAAGAAAAATACTATCCATTACGGAAAACTATCCCAATAAAATTCCACGCGTATAATATGGTGCGGGGGGTGGGATTCGAACCCACGCAGGCCTACGCCAACGGGTCTTAAGCCCGCCCCCTTTGGCCGGGCTCGGGCACCCCCGCATCCGTTGAAAAGCACTCCTATAGAAGACAATTCCTACTAGGCCTAGATATTTCTTTCCAAGGAATTACACGCATTAAACAACCATACATTTTACTGGTTTGACACATCTTAAATACAAAATACTAGACCGGGCAATAGAAGTAATTATAGTACTCAACGCATCGATTATTATCCTAGGTGTGTTTGTGTTGTCGATACACATGCTATGCGACGAATACAGGAAAATAGCCCATAGACTTCTCTCAGAAACTGCAACTGATATAGACAAGAAAAATCTAATCCCAGCAACACTCCTCAACGATCTGAGAAACGAAGGATTCTTTAACCCAGGCAAAAGCGACCTTGCCGATCTCTTATGTAGAATTCGCTCCCTCGCATTCTATTCGCCCGGAGTAGCCCACTCTGTTCTGGTCAACGCTTCTGCATGGCTGGCAGCTGGACGACCGGAGGAAGAAGGCATCTATGCTCTAAGCGTTACAGAGCCCGGAGGGGGAACAGATATTCGATCTTCACTAAAGACGAGCGCGCATGAGGATGAGTCGGGTGTATTTATAACGGGTGAAAAAATCTTTACCAGTAACGCCCCATATGCCGATTACTTCATCGTACTAGCCCTCGGCTCTGGCGGACCCACACTCTACATGGTTCCCAGAAGTGAAAACGTAACATATGATCTCTTAGAAGTATCCGGGCTTAGAGGCACGGGAGCGTCAGTAGTAAGATATCGTAATGTACGAGGCAAACGAATAGGTATTCCAGGCAAAGGTCTAAAAGAGTCCCTATCAGGCATAAACCTAGGCCGTCTAGGATATGCAGCGATCGCGCTCGGCATCGCAGACTCAGCTCTTTCAATCATTGTAAAGACAGGGACCTCTAAGACAATTTTCGGAAAACAGCTAATAGATTACCAAGGAATTAAATGGAGGATCGCAGGCATATACTCTAGAATCACTCTCCTAGAGACACTAGTCTCGGACCAAGCCGAGAAAGGTAAAGACAATTGGATCATTGACCCCACAAAGGCCTCCATAGCAAAGAATGAGGGCGCAAAACTAGCTCAAGACGCTGCCTGGGTAGCATCCCAGATCCTAGGAGGAAGAGGACTAGAGCTATGGAGTCTAACCGAGCGGATGCAGAGAGATGCACGGGCCTTAGATATAGGTGAAGGTGCGAGAGAGGTCTTACTCGACTTCATAGCCTCAAAAGCCGTCAAAGCTTATTCTTCCCTATAATTATAAAATACTAGGATTAAATAGCTCGACCAGCCTCTCGAATATCTCGAGCTGATAAAAATGGCCTCAAACAGAGCAGTCATCGCACTAATAATAGTGCTATTAGTAGCCGCGGCCGGTTACTACGGATATAACGTGTATAAAGGAAACGAGGGCGGAGAACAACAGGCCCCGAGTGTTCAAACCGAAACTGCCGTTCTACCCCTTGGGCCTGGAAGCCGTATCACAATAAACTCGACTATGTACTTTGAAGAGGGTAACTTATCTTCAAACCTTACAATTATAATTAACCAAGAGGAAGAGTGGCCTCTTCTCAATGTGTCTATTGTGGGGAACCAGACGCAGAACTCCCTCATGTCATACGCGAACATAATGCTACCTGCTGACGAACTTGGCCAAAAGACTATAAGCCTACCTCTAGCAATACCCATTGTAGGAGAAGGACTCTGCATAAACCTCGACTTGATCTCTTCAAATGAGACAAGCTACGTTTACTCGGCCAATATAACTATCGGCCCATATAACATCTCCATAGAACACGTATATGACTCAAACGGGATACTCTACCTTGCAAAATACAGGCTGTACTCATACCTGCCCGAGCAAGACAAAACCCTCGACGTCCTTCAAGTCCTAAAAACTGTCGATGTAGAACCAAGCAATACCTCATATAAAGTAGAATATAATTCTACGTGGCTTTGTAGCCCCCCTATCTCAAGCGATCTAGTATTCACATGGGACGCCATAATCCATCTGTCACGAGACAAGGCAGAGATAGTAACATTAGAGACCTTGAGAGACGCAATGGATCAAGGAGCCTACGTCGCATTCCTTCTAAAAACATGCCCTCATTG
This sequence comes from Acidilobaceae archaeon, assembly GCA_027081695.1. Taxonomy (GTDB): domain Archaea; phylum Thermoproteota; class Thermoprotei_A; order Sulfolobales; family Acidilobaceae; genus S143-63. The sequence goes on from JALWJI010000010.1 coordinate 4,046, forward strand.
TCAGCGTACATGGCCACATCTACTCGAAGCAATAAACCAGACAGGCACCGACGTGTACGCCATAGTCGTAGGTAACCTGATGGATCCAGACTATCAAGGATTTCTACAATCCACGATGCAACTGAATGGAATAACGGGGTATCCAACGATAGCTTACTTTAAGAATGGGTTTGCGACGGACAAGTTATCAGGAGAGGCAGGAACGGAGGAAATAGTAGCATTCCTTACAAAGCCTAGATAGACATGTGTGTTTTCCCTAGTCTAGTACAGGACCCTGCCTGCTCTGCGGGCCCTGACTCCTCTAATTACTCTATCAGCTCCATACTCATCGACGCCATAAGCCATAGCGTCTACGCCTGCTCTTAGTCCACCGTAGAACACTGTAAAGTAGTCTCTCTTCAAGTCTTCTGTCACTAGATGAAGATATCTCTGTGTTATCCTTATATTAGAGTGTCCTAGAAGCCTCTGTAGTGTAACTAGACTCATACCTCTTCGTAGAGCTTCAGTTGCGAATGTATGTCTTAACACGTGCGGCCTAACTTTTGAGGGATCCACGCCCGCCAGCTCAGCCAGCTTCTTAAGACGTTTATAGACCGCTTGATACGATAGCGGTATGAGGAGATCTCTGGGTCCTAAACGCATCATATCGATATATGTCTCTAGGATAGTCCTTGTACGGGGCCCGAAAAAGACTATCCTCTCTTTACCATACTTTCCCCTTATCCGTATAGACGCATCTCTGAAATCAATATCCGCTACACGGACACTTAGTAACTCGCCAATTCTCATACCGGTTTCTGCCAGAAGGACTACTATCAAGAGATCAAGTATATCCCTCGAGGCACCAATTAGTCTCTCTAGCTCATCCTCCCTTAGTACTGTATCGAGCGAGCCCTCATCTCGTCTCGGCACAGGAAGATCGTCCGAAACACCTATCCATGAAAGAAACCTTCTAACAAATAATGAATAGTAATGTATGGTGTTCTCCTTCTTTCCACCTCTTGGCCTTCTAGGCCCTTCTTCTCGAAGCCTAGACAGCCACAGTAGATAATCCTCTACACCAATCTCTGAGACTCTCTTACTTTCTCCAATCCTAACGAGAAAATCGTTTAGCGCGGCTCTATAGACTTTCGCAGTTTTACTGCTGGCTCCCGCCACTAATAGCTCTCTTAGAAACCTCTCTACAGCCTCTTTTAACGTGTATTTCTCGATATTTCTCGGAGGAGGCGGGAGCCTTATTCTTACCACTACTCATACACCCTCCACTATAATTCTTTAGTTTATTATATCCTATCGCTTAATGGAGAAGAGCGAGTGATACTGGGGAAACACCATCGTTGGTCCCAATAGGGAAGTGAGCAGAGGTGAGCAGTAGAGAAGAACTATGGAGCGAGGTTGTCGCGTCAATAGAAGATTTAGCACTGCATGGATGCTACGAGAAAGTAAACAGATACATGAGTTTCAACACTGTCAATAAGCTACGTGTAAAAACAATACGGCTCCTCGGAGACAGCAAGCGCGTTCTCGATGCGGGTTGTGGACCCGGTACCTCTTCTATATTAATTGCAAAGATGAAGCCTCATACAATGCTCTATCTCCTGGATCCCTCTCTTAAAATGCTGAATATAGCTGTTAAGACGTTGACCAAGTCAGTAAATAGTGTAGATGTACGCCCGCTTGTAGGCAGATTCGAAAGAATACCTCTAAGAGATAACGAGGTAGATGGCATAACGGCGATGTTCAGCTTTAGAGACGCGCTTGACTTTGAGGAGGCGGTTGCCGAGTTTGCCCGGGTTCTAGGAGAAAACGGTAAACTGGCTATTCTCGATATCTATAGGCCTAGAAGGCTCGGAAGAATATTAGTCGAACTCTATTTTAGGATAATTGTTCCAATAGCCGTGATGCTGAGCAGGTGTGCTACTAGGATCACTAAGTACACTGACTTCCTAGAAACAATTAATGTGATGCTTACAAAGGAGGAGTTAGAGGACTTGTTATCTAAATACTTTGAAAAAACTGTTACTTACAATATAGCTCCCGGACTTGCTATCTTCTACGCTGAATCGCCTAAGATCTAAGATGTTCTTTGAGTTTCTCTATGGCTGTTCTGACTTCTTCGATTGACTCTGGGTTATCCATTACTTCTGTCTTAAACCTAGTTTCTCCCCTGAATAGTGCTTTTATTACCCTCCGCATTATTTTTCCGCTTCTAGTCCTTGGAAGGTCTCTAACAGGAATTATCGAGTAGGGGGTGAAGGGCTTGCCAAGATTATTGGCCACCCTCTTCTTTAGTTCTTCCTCGAGTTGCGCCGAGAACTCTTTCTTTGTAATAACAAAGCAGGAGACAACCTCTCCCTTTACGGGGTGTGGTACACCTATACAGGCTGACTCTACTATTTCTGGATGATCGTTCAGTATTGATTCGATTTCTGCAGGACCTATCCTTTTCCCTGCTACCTTGATAACGTCGTCTGCACGTCCCAGAATGAACCAGTATCCGTCTTCATCAATATATGCAAGGTCGCCATGATACCATACTCCCGGGAACCTAGACCAATACGTCCTAATATACCTCTCCGGGTCTTTCCATAGCCCCCGCGTCATGCTCGGAGAAGGCTTCTTTACGACAAGATAGCCTGGCGATCCTCGCACCGGCTCTCCTGTATCGTCAAAAACGTCTGCATCCATGCCTAGTCCAGGCCCCCATAACGTACTTGGCTTAAGGTCTACGACGGGGCTAGGCAACAATATGCATCCGAATATCTCAGTTCCCCCGCTTAGGTTAATCATTGGCGCCTTGTCTCCACCTACCTTTTCTACAACCCAGATCCATGTATCCGGATCTATAGGTTCCCCGGTGTTGCCCAGTATCCTTATCGACTCAACGTCGTTATTCTCAGTGGGCTCAGGCGTCAACGTCTTCAATAATCGTGCAACGGTAGCAGCAAAGCCAAACTGTGTGACATTGTATTTTTCTATTAGCTCCCACACCCTTGTCTTCGAAGGATAATCTATAGCGCCTTCTACTACTAAGTGTTTAGAGCCCAGGAATTGTGCACCCATAACCTGCCATGGACCCATCATCCATCCTAGATCCGTTATCCACCAGAGCCTGTCATTGCCATTATCCCATACCGGCTTCGTGTCGAGGTTATAGAAGTGCTCTTTCGCCGGCTGAATCACGGAGCCAATATGACTTATAACTGCTCCTTTAGGAGAACCCGTCGTTCCACTTGTGAAGAGTAGGAGGGCAGGATGTTCCGGATCTAGCTCCTCTGGTTCCCGAGAAGCTCTTTTTCCTCGTATTGCATCATCATATGATATTATCCTGTCATCTTCGGGCATATCAGTTGTCTTTCCTCTACGCGCTACGATAATGTATTCGGATATGCGTCCCGAGATTTCATCGGCCTTTAGTGCTCTATCAAGTAGCGTTATCTTTTTGCCCCGTCTAAAATAATAGTCGCCTGTAAAAAGAATCCGTGCATTCGATGACTTAATACGCTCTGCGACTGCTCCAGGCGCGAAGCCTGAGAATATAGGGCTCGCGATAGCCCCTATCCTCATAGCAG
>JALWJI010000011.1 GCA_027081695.1 Acidilobaceae archaeon
GTGTTATGGAGAGTTGTCTTCCTCCTCTTCAGTATATTACCTGGAGCAGTAATATTGGTCGCTATAAAGTCTGTGCGCAACTATATTGAACAGGCTCTTGTTAGAGAGGTGAAAGACTGTGCGTCTAGCACAGATAACGAAGATATATGATATGCATTGTCACGCATACGAATTTGATTTAAATGAAATCATGGAAATCCTAGAGAAGGCCCCGAACCTTAGAATTGTGGCTGTCTCGGACGATCTCGAGAGCTTCCATAAAACGCTTGAACTCCACGAGTTCTTTCCGGAAAAAATAATCCCATGTGCAGGCTTTCATCCCTGGAATATAGGAAATCGGAGCCTCCACGAGGTAGAAGAGATTATCCGCCAAGCCTATAAGTATGGCGTATCCTGTATAGGCGAGGTTGGTCTCGACAAAAAATTCGTTGATCCAAACACGTGGCCTACACAAAAAACTATATTTACTAGGTTTCTCCAAGTTGCCAGAGAACTAGATGCCTATGTAACTGTACATAGCCCGTATGCATGGAGGGAAGCTTTGACATTAATGGTTGAAACAGGCGTCGAGAAAGCAATGTTCCACTGGTATACGGGGCCTTTGAACCTAATAGACGAGATTACATCGTCAGGCTACTATATTAGTATAAATCCGGCCTTGAAGATTCAATCAAAACATCGCAGAGTAGCCGAATATACGCCTCTCGAACATATGGTCTTTGAAAGCGATGGTCCCTATAATTATAGGGGGCTCAGGTTATCTCCCTTAATGATACACGAAACAATAGAGGAAATCGCGTCTCTAAAGAAAGTATCCGTCAATACTGTTCTTTCATATGCTTCACTGAATAGCGAGAGACTGCTCTACGGCTAAATACCCCGGTATTTTCTTACTCTATTATTATGCAGTTTGCTGTATCCTTATCTGCGAGCCAGACTTTCTCTACCTGAAGATCGTAGTTGTAGGGTCCCTTCCTCTCGCGTGAGCCCTTTAAACATAGTTTTTTCCTGTAGTGGGGTGCGTCTATAACTAGGGTTTCTGCTTCTCCTCCTTCAAATGCTGGATGGAATCCATACTTTTTTGATGCCTCGAGTATCTCTTCCAGTAGGTTCAACGAGATGGGTCTTCCCAGGATTTCTGGTTTTAACCCGTATGTGCTTATTCGAGTTATTATGAAGATGAATCTCTCGTTTATTAGGAGTTTCATGTATTCTACTGGGTCCATCTGCCATGCTGGAGCGTATACTTCTGTACCTGTTTCTTCGGATATACGTCTTATCCTCTCGTATTGGTATCGGCTGGCTAGAGCTCCTACGACTATGGTATCATAGTCGTATTCTTTTTTGAGCTGTTTTAGTATGTAGAATAGTTCTTCTACTTCTTTTTCTTTTACTCCTGAGACTTCGGCTACCACAAGTCTGTCTCTGAGACCTATCGCTTCGGCTTGTAGTGTAGTGTAGTCCACAAGAGGCGTGTGGAACATCCAGCTATAGTCTTGGCGTGGCCTTATCGATAGTATACATGCTGGTTCCCAGCCGTTCTTGAGTGCTCTATATAATGCATAGTTGCTGTCTTTTCCGCCGCTTAGAAGACTACAGAATTTCTTCATGTTTGATTTTTCACCTTTTTCC
>JALWJI010000012.1 GCA_027081695.1 Acidilobaceae archaeon
ACGATACCATCGGACTCTTAGCCTTAGCGGGAAGCGTATTCATAATGTATGTAGCAGGCCTAGAAATAGACCCCCCAGTACTAAGAAGAAACCTTAAGAAAAGCCTTATCGCTGGAACAATAAGCTTCATGGCTCCAATGCTCGTAACAGGATCAGTACTCCATTTCATTCTAAACTATCCACTTGAGACAAGCTTCCTAGCGGCACTCGCTGTATCAACTACAGGCGTGGCGATTGTATATTCAATAATCAAAATGAAAGGGCTGCTCAGGAGAAACATAGGACAACTCATCTTCGCGACAAGCATGGTAGCAGACGTAGCCGTAGTACTAATATTCACGTTTCTAGTAAGCGCGAAAAGCCTCACGATGCTATTCTACTTCATACTCGTAGTCGTCTTCCCAATACTATTCGGCAAACTAATACTATATCTTCCACACAGCAGTGCAGAAGCTGAACTCAGAACGATACTCGCAGTACTCATAGCCGCAGCACTAGTCTCAGAACTAGCAGGAATGCACGCAATACTCTTCGCATTCCTCCTCGGGGTAACAACGAGGAAATTCGTAACAAAAAGAAAACACGTCGAAGAAAAAGTCCTCGGCCTAACCTTCGGATTCCTAGCACCCATATTCTTCCTAAACGCGGGAATAGCTGCTATGCCGGGAGACATCAAAGGAAGCATAGTACTAGCATTCATACTCTTAGCTGCCAGCTACCCAGCCAAGGTTCTACTCACACATGCAAGCCTATATATAATGGCTGGCTTCAGGAAACTTAAGATATCCAGCGTATTTGGAGCTAGGCTTACAGTATCGACCGTTATAGCCTACACTGGTAAACAGATAGGGGTACTAAGCCCAGAACTCGCAGGTGCAATAATATTATCCGCGATAATGGCTACAACGCTGAGCGCCATTATATCAAAGTCCCCAGTAATAGAGGAACCATAAACTATAACTCTAATAGGATCCAGATACTATTAATACAGGCGCATAAAGATGCTAGAAGAAGCAAAACAGAAGCTTTCATTCATTACTGGTATCACTGCCCCGATAAAAGCCATAGCGTCTCCAAAACGATACTTCTCAGCTCTAGGAAAACTACTCGACACCTATGGCATCTACGCAAAGGCGATAATATATACGGGTTCATGGATCGGGGCCTCAATGATAACATTCTTCCTCCTCCTACTAATAGAACTACTGAGATCAATACTATCAATAGATATAGCAGGATTCTTCACATCACCACTAAAAGCATTCCTGTATAGCTTCGCGTTCCCCATAATAGCTGTAGTAATAGATGCGTCAATAATCGCGATTCTCCTTCTACCATTCCCGAGAGAGCGAGGCATACTAGACGTCTATGTTATAAGATCAAGTAGCCTTCTTCCATACGCTCTGAGAGTAGTAATCCTAGACATAGAGGGTAACCTATCCATTGCATCACTGGTCTCGGCAACAAGCAGTAATATCGGCCTAATCCTATTGGTTGCCGGAACCATATTAACAATCTATGGACTGCGCAAAACAATAGGAGTAGACTTACGAGGAGCAATAATAGCAGGTTCAGCTCCACTCATCTATAAGATCCTGCTGGCCACCCTATAGTATATATAATTGTAAATGAACTATGCCGGAGAGGGAATATCAGAAATGAGGATACTCTTATTCCACGCCGAGAGACTCTACTATAAGACCCTCAAGAAAGCTCTAAAAAAGCCTCCGGACATGCCAGGAGAGGGAGAATACGGCCCATGCGTCGTAGCCTTCATAACCATAGAAGCTAGCGATAATGATGAAACGGTCAAGGAGGCAGCATCGAACATAGTAGACTACGCTGTAAACCAGGTAAAAGAAAAAACAATAGTCCTCTATCCCTACGCGCATCTAAGTAGCGATCTTGCAAAACCTCCAAAAGCACACAAGCTCCTCGTAGACCTAGAGACCGAGGTCAAAAAACTTTACAATGGACGAGTACACAGGGTTCCCTTCGGATGGTATAAGAGGCTAGAGATATCAGTCAAGGGGCATCCCTTATCAGAGCTCAGCAGAACAATTAGGACAAGACCAACACTGTTCGTAATAGGAGAAAAACCATACAAGTCAGTTAAAGAAGCGGTAGAAGGAAAAGTACTTCCAGACTGGATACTAAACACTCCCAAGATCTATCTAAATGAAAGTAAACTTCTCAGACAGAAACTAGAAGTATTCCAGACAAACCACTGCACTAGCTGGCAACATCAAGAAATAACGAGGAGAGTACACAGGAAAATAGAATCTCTAACAGACACACTTCTTCAAATAAAAGAAAATGTACTCGGCGTGAAAGGAGTAGAAGGCCTCCTGTACTATACCACACGTGATGAGGCATCTCCAGGAGTCTACACCGGAAAATGTGTGCTAGAAGAAACATTCTACGTCATCAATACAAGCAAAACTCAAGAGACCCTCGAAGCGATATATGAAGGATTCAGCCAAGAGAACCTAGTAGTATACGAGTACGAGGATCTCAAGATATACGGGGCAAAGATCGCCGACTACACAATACCTGTCGCAGCCTCCAAGAATGATAAGACAGTGATAGGACCGCTCAAAACAATATTCGAAACAATACTAGCAAGAGAATCCATACAAGCTGAGAAGGAAGGCAAAACACCATACCTGCCCATATGGCTTCACCCAATAACACTAGCCCTAATACCAGTCTCAGAAAAAGTAATGGACTATACTAGGACACTAGCCCTAGAACTAGCAGGCCGAGGAGTCAACGTCGAACTATTAGTACCAGGGCAAAGCATAGGGACACGGATCCGCCATGCAGCCAAGAGATGGATCCCCTATACAGTGGTAATAGGGGAGAGGGAGGCAGCGACAGGTACAGTCACGGTCAGGCGCAGATGGGAGACAGGAAGGCAGGAAGTACTCCCAGTAACCAGCCTGGTAGACGAGGTCACTGGGATTCTCCGCTATCACGGCGTTCTTGGCCGGATCCTCCGCTAGGCTCGTCTTCGATCCTCTCTAGCACTATATGGAACGTGTTTTTCTTACAGTACGGGCAATAATGGTAGATCTTGCCCATCGATTTCAAGTCATAGCTGACCGGGAGTATCCACTCCTTCCCGCACTCCGTACACTTGAGTTTCCATCGGGTCATTCTCCTGCTTCACCGGGCTCATCGACAGCTAGCCTAACCTTATAATATATGTATAGCTTCTCGATAACAGGCCTAATATCGGGAACCAACAGGTACTTTATCAAATTAAGGCCTTTAACGGGGAATATGATCTTCTTGTTATCAGTATACCCGCAGACTGTACAAGACACCTTCACCTTCACACGAACATTCTCGCGCTCCTCGTCGATAGGACCCTCTATAACATATACATAGTCCGCGGGAGCCCCACACTTCGGGCACAACCCAATATCCCGATGCTCATAACTATACCTCGGCTTCAAACCCTCCACCAATGCACATTACTATTTCAGGCGTCCACTTAGCTATCCCCTACTGTACTATACATATACATCATACTATTATCATACTATTCATCTCGAATCTATTAATAAGGTAGACAGCATATCTGTTACTCTATTGATAAATACTCTTAAGTCAATATTGCATGACATTAATAAAATTAATAATTTTGGGAAAGAAATATGTCCCCATTTGTATTTATTTTGTAGCATTCGTCTTGTTAGTTACTAAATATACCATGGATGTTTGCATTCAAGAAGAACGTATATTACATGGTAAAGGGGAATTCCTTGAGTCTCATGTGTCGAAACAGGCCACCTTATTGATTGATACGTTGCCTCCAAAGACTATTGCCAAACGAGTGCGCTTCATCATAAATAAATAAAAAACTAGAATTTTTATATTATCTAGTTAACAACATTGATTGTAATATTTCTATATCTGATATGAGTTCTGGTAGGTCTAGTTCTTCTGCTGCTTTTGGTGTTGGTAGTCCTGTTTCGGGATCCCAGTTTCTTAACCTGTAGTATTCTTTTAGTGCTTCTTTGAAGTCGTTCCAGTCGAGGAATGCTTTTACTCCTTTTAGTGGGCCTTCTGGTATAGGCTCCATCCATCGTGGTGGTATTGTGTCGTCTCTGCTTGGTATCATTCCTGCTTTGACCGCGTATATTCTGGCTAATAGTTCTGCTCTCCGTGGAGCGTTTAGTAGATATTCTTCGTCTGGTCTTGTCCCAGCTAGTGCTTCTATGAAGTCTTGTATTGCATCCATTGGATAGGAGACGAACCGGCATATTCCGAGTGTGTCTAATAGTGCGTCTCTGTCTCTGCTTTTTATGAGGCTTGGCACGAGTTCTTTAGCGGGTCCCTCAGTTGGCGGCTGGTGTGGTCTTGGCCATCCTCGGAGGTGGCTTGCTCCCACGTCGGCAGTAGCGTAGCTTAGTCCGTATGTTCTCCGGCCTCTTGGGTCCCAGGCAGGTGCTTCTAGTCCTTTTACGTGTACTGCTTTTTCTTCTCCTATGCCTAGGATTCTGCTTGCTCTCTTCACTCCTTCTGCTAGTATTGCTCCTAGGCCTCTTCTATAGGCTATGTCTTCTAGTAGTCTTAGTATTGCCTCCGCGTCGCCGAATCCCTTTGCTTCTACTCCGTAGTCTTCTGGGTTTACGAGGCCCTCTTCTACGAGTTCGAGGAACCAGCCTATAGTGTTCCCGGCGCTAATGGTGTCAATTCCTAGCTCGTCTGCTACTAGGTTGAAGTATAGTACTGCGTCTAGCTCGAATGTGCCTGTAGCCGCTCCCAGCATTCCTAGATTCTCGTATTCTGGCTTGACCTCGAATTCGATACCCTTATATTTCGCTCTGACATATCTCGCGCATTTGATCGGACAACTCTTTCCGTGAATGAACCATGGTGCCTCGATCTCCTTTTCTTTCACGGCGTCACCGCTCAGGCGTGCAGCTTGTTCTACCGGTATCCATGGCTTCTTGAAGTTGTATGAGGGGCTCATACTGGCTTGCGCCGCGAATAGGAGAGCGTTGGTTGTACCATAGTTGCGTATCTCGTTATAGCGGTGGCTCTCGGAGAAGTGTTTGAACCAGTAGTCTCTTAGGAGTTTTAATCTGTCTGGGTCTTTGACTGGCACTGGGTTTGACCCGTAGACAGCTACTGCTTTGAGGTTTTTGCTTCCCATTACGGCTCCTAGTCCTCCTCGGCCTGCAGCCCGGTATACGTCGAAGGCTATGTGTGCAAACCTTACGAGGCGTTCTCCAGCCGGTCCTATTGCCGCGACACTAGCGGAGAGGCTGGTCTCCGCTCTTATCTTATCTGTTGTCTCTGTTATTCTCTGGCCCCAGAGATGATCTGCTCTCCGTATTTCTACTTTGTCATTGTTTATCCAGAGGTAGACTGGTTTCTTTGCCTTTCCTTTTATCACTAGTGCATTGTATCCTGCTTTTCGAAGCAGTGGGCCGAAGAAGTCACCCGCATGGCTGTCGTGTATGAGTCCTGTAAGTGGGCTCTTGGATACTACTGATACCTTGCTGGCGCCTGGTGCTACTGCGTTTAGGAGGCCTGAGGAGAAAACGATTACGTTCTCTGGGTCAAATGGGTCTGTTCCAGGCAAAACACTATTATATACCAGATAATACCCTAGGCTTTTACCTCCTAGGAACTTATCACAGATATCCTCTTCTAGGATCTCCGTCCAGGTTTTCTCGTTGGAAAGATCAACGTGGAGGATTTTACATTTTAAACCGAGCACTTGTCTTCCACCACATGGCTAGTTATTTGTAGGAGGAGGGAAAATAATATTGATAGTATAGTCGTTATATCGAGTATCTATCCTTGACTTGAGCAGAGGATTATAAGTTATATCATTTCTCCCACGGATACTATCATATGGCTGGACTAGTGTTATGGTGATGAGGGCGCACGGCCGTGATCTGAGCCCCTTAGGAGGAATGTTGTTATAGGGCTGTGAAGAGCCGTGTTTCGCCCGAGCCGTCTCTCGAATAATTAAGTATAGTTGTTCATAATCAGTATATACACTTATAAAGATCCTGTGATCTCCTATGATATATGGATGAAGAGGTGATGATGATGCCGGACTGTGGCAACAGTTAAAAAGAATAGTTCTGTTTTCGTTCCAGCTCTCGGGTAAAACAATAGATCTTGCCCTTGTACCGATCAATTCGTTAAGGCCTCATGAAGAAATAGTCGAGGACAACCTTCGCAGAGTACTCGAATCAATAAAGAAAGACCAATATGTGAAGAGGCCCATAATAGTAGATAGAGACACACACGTTATCCTCGATGGACACCATAGATATACAGCGTTGAACATACTCGGTGCCAAATATGTTCCAGCATACTTGATAAATTATAACGACGATTCAATAGTAGAAGTTAGATCTTGGAAGGATAACAGGCCCTTGTCTAAACATATTGTTATAGAAGCTGGTCTCCGAGGACACAGATTCCCTCCTAAGACCACACGCCACATAGTTAAGGTTCCCCTTCCCGAGTGCTGGCTTCATATCGATATTCTACGAGGGAAGAAAAGGATTATTTCTGCTTGTGGCCGTAAAATACGTATATAGTGCTAGATTAATATTATTTTATTTTATTAAAATCAGTTGAATTAAGGGGCTGAAAAGCGTGCCGAGAAAACGCAAGAAAAAGAAGAAAGAAAAAGTAAAACTCCCAATCTGGGCAAAGATCCCTCCAAAACGAAGAAAGAAAAAAGACTACAGGCACGTCCTAAACCCAGAAATACTACGCCTAATAGGAATTCTATATCAAAAAAGGAAACCGGTACCCATGATCAAAGCGGCGGAGGACAAGCTCCTAGCAATAGAAGTACTAAGAATACTAGGTGTCCCGGAAAGATTTCTAGAAGATATCGTAATAATGAACCTAGACGTGCTCAAGATAATAAAACCTCCCTACAAGATGGGGGTAGCAAAGAGTCCAGCAGAACTAGTAGAAGCATCGAAGCCAACACCCCTTGTACGGCTAAAAATCAAAAACATGCCAACTATATGGGCAAAACTAGAATGGTTCAACCCATTCAGCCTAAGTGTTAAAGACAGAATAGCAGCAGGCATACTTCTAGCACTACTCGAAATCGAAGATCAAGTAAAGGGAGTAACAGAAGTATCAAGCGGAAACACGGGAATAGCAATAGCAAGCCTGGCAAGGGCACTAGGGCTAGACGCCAGAATATACTTCCCAGGATACACGCCCGAGGCCACTCGTGCAACACTTGATCTACTAGGAGTAGAATACAAGATAAGCGAGAAAGGACTAACAGTAGACCTCATAGAAGACGTCAAGCTCTGGGCCAAATGGACAGGATTTACACACGTAGACCAGTTCGAAAACGACTACAACTTCCTCACCCACCTTAGAACAACTACTATTGAAATAATAGAACAGCTCGAAAAAGCCAAAGCAAAACCGGACAAGATCGTGCTAGTATCCGGCACAAGTGGGACCTCTGCAGCAGTATCCTTCGGCCTATACCACTACTATAAGGGGAGAC
>JALWJI010000013.1:0-595 GCA_027081695.1 Acidilobaceae archaeon
CCACATATTCCCTAGACGTAGAATACGAGGCATTCATGGCTGGTAAGATAAGGAGGTAATGTTACCCGAGAAACTTTTTCCTAGAAATCTAGGTTCAGTTATTATCCTTCGGGGACCCAAACAACATATAATTGGGCAAGTTGTTAAGACCGATATTTTCATCTAATCCTTCAACAATAATTTCAAAGTCCAACAACACTAGTATAGTATAGGGTGCCAAGATACAATGACGTACACACGTATAAGGAGACCTGCACATGCGGGAACATTTTATCCAGCAACAAAAGAAGAACTAGTAAAAGCAATAGAGTACTCATTTATGCACCCGGTCGGACCAGGCAAATTACCTATAAAAGAAGGAGAGAGAACCGATAGAAGAAGTATTGGATTCATAGTCCCACACGCGGGATATATCTATAGCGGCCCTGTTGCGGCACACGCATATTATAAACTATCTCTCGAGAAGCCTCCTCGGACGATAGTTCTTGTAGGACCCAATCATAACGGCATAGGGATCGGAGCAGCAGTGTATAAAGGGGACGCATGGAGAACCCCACTGGGCGATGTAGAGGTTGATATGGAGACTGCAAAACTA
>JALWJI010000013.1:605-1601 GCA_027081695.1 Acidilobaceae archaeon
CTGTCCAGAAAGATCTAATGGCGATAAACGCTATTCTAGAACGAGACGAAGAGAAACTATACCGCTTACTAGACGAGCATAATATAACAATGTGTGGGCCAGTAGCGGCAGCAGGACTTATTAGACTTTCAAAATTACTAGAGGGGAGCACGCCTAGGCTACTCAAGCATGCGACATCTGGGGACATAACAGGAGAAAAAGAATGGGTAGTAGGATACGCATCAATATGGTTTCCAAAATAATGATATAATCCTAGTACGTTTCCTGGGTGAATCCCTATGCCTCGAGCAGAGCTACACGTGCCCATCATAATATTGGGTCTTCCACTAGAGAAGAGTGAAAATCCCTATCTAGTCTCGCCACTCAAAAAGAGGTTGGCCATAGAATATGAGATAAAAAACGAGTCTAGAAAAGAAATAGCAATAAACATTGATCAGCGTATCGACGATCTACTCTATAGTTACATTAATAATATTCTAGAAGCACTTGAACTCACAGACACTACTGTAAAGATAAGAAGTATATCAAACGAGAAGCTACCAAAAGGAGGATTATATGCTGCATTATCAGCATTCCTTCTCTACAAGATAGCCGATATACATGGCGAATCACTAGAAACCTACGAGATCATAGAGTATGCCCGTCTATACGACGTTTTTGAGCCACCAAGCGGCTGGGAATACGTTATCGACGCACTTAGATACAGTGCAATACAAGGCGGAACAATAGTGTACCGAAACGATGAGGAATATGGAGACATATCTCAGGCCAAGATAGAATGGTTCTCAGATGTCAAGACGGAGAAAGTTAACACCCAAAGATATGGTATGGAGGACTATGGGCCAGACGTATATGGAGCGATAATACACCTCATAGGAACCATTGTTCTTGAAGCTGCGATGCGCATAAAAGAAAGCAGTGAAGACGACCTGATGAAAGTCTTGGAGCCACTTATTGGGGCGAATAATAATATAGCCGAGCTATTTTGGCGAGATT
>JALWJI010000014.1 GCA_027081695.1 Acidilobaceae archaeon
GGATTACAGAATATAACACTGGTAACCCCTTGGCTGTGTCGGGAATACTCTCCGCGTCAAATATTCTAATAGCTGTAGGCCTAGTTGGAGTCGCCGCATTGATAGCAGTTTATCCAGCAGTAATGACGAGAACCTTTGATTACATAAAAGGACATGTAGCCATTCTAAGGGTCAGAGGGGCTGATAAAAGAACCCTAATCTCATATGTCTATATCAGTTTCCTACCATCACTAATTGCCCTACTAGTCTCATCGCTGATAACCGCGGTTGTATTCCTTGTCTCGATGGATTCTGCGCTTGGAGTCGCCTTCCTTGATTCATGGACTGATCCCGACTTCAACATGCCCCACCTGTATCCGTACTTGTTTGATTGGCAGATCTTCTTGATCTTAGGCGTTGTCTTATTTGTACTAATTCTTCCAGCCATCCTCGCATATAGGGTGGCCACTGTAAGGGATCTTGCACGTTATCTAAAGGAGGAGGTGTTCTAGCATGGCTGGAAACGCACATATAAGCGTAAGAGACGTGATAAAGGTCTATGAATCTAAAGGGGAAAAAGTTACTGCCCTCAAAGGAGTCTCGATGAACGTATATAAGGGAGAAGTCGTCGCAGTAATGGGCCCTAGTGGAAGCGGAAAAACCACACTATTAAACCTAATCGCCGGGGTCGATAAACCAACCGCAGGAAAAATAATAGTCGCCGGTAATGACATCACTAAGTTCAATGAAAACCAGCTTAGACTCTACAGACTAGAGAAAATAGGCTATGTATTCCAACAATTCAACCTGGTCCCCACACTTACTGCACTAGAAAATGTATTGCTCCCAATGAGCCTACGCGGACAAAAGAATATCTCTCGTGCACGGAAATTACTCGAAGAAGTAGGACTTTCAGGCAAGGAGAACCGGTTTCCTGAAGAGCTAAGCGGAGGAGAACAACAAAGACTAGCAATTGCTATTGCATTAGCAAACGACCCTGAGATAATAATAGCAGATGAGCCCACGGGAGAACTCGACATATCTACAGGCGAGAAAGTAGTACAGTTACTATTGAGAGAAAGCAAGGAGCACGGAAAAACAATCCTCATGACAACCCATGATCCTAGAGTAGCTCGAATGGCCGATAGAGTAATTCTATTAGAAGATGGAATCATCAAGGGAGAATACGAGCCCACAAGGATAAGTTATAGAGTCGAGGAAGGCGCTATGGGAGAGATCCATGCCGAGAGAATTATTGCTGATTATCTAAAAGACAGGCTCTCCGGATTACAGAGAGAGCTGGAGATTCTAGTAGAGAGATTTAAAAATGGTGAAGTTAGCGTGGAAGAGCTAGCTGATAGATACTATGAGATAAGACACCTTATGAACGCTCTACGTTCAGAACTCGCGAAGCTTGGAGCAGGAGTAGAAGCACACTAGGAAACTGTTTCACAGTCTGTCGGAAAAGATAATCAATAGGGGACCCCGTATCAAGGGGTCCCCCACTGCGGGCCGAGGGCGTTATAGAGAGGGATATAGGTGACTCCCCAAGCGTTATTTTGCCTCTTCGATAGTGGCTCCTGGCTGTGGCCCGGTGGGGATGCCGCCCTCTAGGCTGGGTATCTCTGGGAACTGCTGCTTTATCCTCTGCTCTGCTACGATGCTTGCGTCTCTTAGTATCTTCTGGGCCTCTTCGTTTACTACTGCTGTGCTCATCATGTCTGGTACCGCGGCTACTGTCTGCATCATACTGAGCTGTAGTGTCTCATCCACCTCCATTAGCTCTGCGAATACGTCTGGCATCATGCCCTTCAGGTATCCTGCTACCTGTTTAAGCGCAACTACGGCTGGTGCTAGGTTTGCGTGCATGTCTCCTACTATTAGGGCTGTCTCTAGCCTTATCTTGACCTTCTCGAGAGCGTATCTGACTGTTAGGATTATCTTGGCCATCTTCCTTATCTCTGCTAGCTCTCCAGCGAACATGGCCGCTCTAGTCTTGTCTCCCTCTACAAGACTGTTTACTGTCTTCTCGAATAGCTGGCGGTCATATGTCTGGAGCTTGTTTAGACTGTAGTCTAGCTTGTTTATCTGGTTCGCTATCTTGTATATAGCGTTTATAATCTGCTGTCGAACGGGTCCAGGCGGGTTTACAAGCTCTTTAACCTTCTTGCCAATGGTGTTTCTCTTAGGAGTGTTCTTCCATCCCTTTGCCCAGTCTAGATAACTGGTCATCTAGATATCACCAGTTCATAGTATTTGTTGTTGTTTGAAGTAATGGTGGAATCCTTAGTATAATCGAGGTTTATCCATTATATACTGTAGAATACGCGGATAATACCATTAATGGGTGTTAAGTGTTGGCTCCTAGACTAGAAGAGATAGCACCCAACGTGGGTGGAGACATCTTCGACGAATACGGTAGGGTAATAGGAGTACTAGTAAGCTTTAGCAGCAACGTCGACGGCTTCGTAGAGTACGTAGAAGTAAAGATAACCGATAGAGGAATAGAGAGAATAGAAGGAGACAGGATCAAGATAAAAGACGGTAAAGTAATAGCTATACCTGTATGGAAACACAACGCTGTCCAGCTAATAGAGGCACTAGACAGAGCTTACAGAAGAAGAAAGGCTCTAGAGAGCATATCAGGAAACGAACTCCCCGCAGATGTAGTCGACAAGCTGAGAAGAAAGTTAGACGACGAGATAAAGAAGCTCAAGATAAAGGCCGAGGAGTCTAAGAAGGAGATAAAGAAGAGAATAGACGAAATAGACGACGAGAGCCTCCACGTAGCTAGCGCAATAGCCCTCCTACAAATGACATACTTCGCCGGAGAAGTAAGCGAGAGAAACTACACCAGGGGAATGAACCACCTACGCAAGCTAAAGAACAGTCTAGCAGACGAGAAAGAAGACGCCAAGAAGGTCCTGGACAAGCTCGAGAAAACAATAGAGGCAGCTACAAGTGCAAGAGAGCCCGTAAAGAAGCCTGCACAGGAAAAAGTACCAGCACCGCCAACAAAGAAAACCGACACGCTAATGGTCAAGATAGAAGACTAACCAATTCTAAACCAATAATACATCAAATGCAATGATACAACAGGTTATTTTGCATCGATAACTAGGACCGATATAATAGTTTTTATTTAAAAATACCGGCCGTACCAGGGGAGATGTTTCTCGGATGCTGGCCTAGTATCTTTTGATCTCGTCTGGTAATAGGTAATCATATCTTTTGCCTAGTAGTGTAAGTATTCTTCTATGGAGCTTTCTCGCGGAGAGGTATATGGTCCATATACGGGCGTCCTCCTTATAGTAGGTCTCGATTTCTTTGAGAGTTAATGGTTCTATCTCTAGCCAGGCAAGCTCTGTTTTCAGCATGTTGTTGACTCTAGCTACTGCATACTTTATGAGGTCTCTTCGTCCTTCTTTTATTAGGTTAGCTACTAGATCGACTATAACGCTTCTTGGATCATAGTATCGGTCTAGTATTTGTTGGAGATAGAGTCTTTTGAGCAATGTCCTTATTATCGGAGGAGCACTCCTTAGGAATACTTCTGTGTTCAATAGGTCTCGATTATTCTCTCTGATCATTGGAGTACTCGAGTCTAGGTATAACAGGTCTCTGCCATGTTCTTCTCCAGGGAGAGCCCAGTTAGAGATTTGCCCGTCTATTCCTAGTATCTTGTATGGATTATCGAGGTTCCATTTCCATATCTTGGACGTTTCGAGAACTACTTCTTCTATTAGGTAGAGAGCATCGTCTATCTTCATTTTCCTGATCGCGTTGTTACATATTGATTCCCTTGGGAGTAGCTCCTGTGCTAGGTATAAGACATAGATTTTGTCGCTTCTCTCAATAATCGCATAGCCGTATTCGGGAATGTTGATTCCTGCTTTTCTTAGGAGCTCGTTGTATTCAACGTATAGTTTAGCGTAGCCACTTGCTTCTTCAAGCGAGGAGAAGCCGGGTATTCTCTTTAGAGCTATGTTTTGGAGCTCCTCTGCGTTGATTCGCATAACCGTGCTGATCTCCCCATATCCTAGTATATCAATTCTGTATTTGCTCGATATTTTTCTCGATGGGTCTAGTGACTCCTCATACTCGACTAGTACGTCGATGGGAACCTTTATCATAACGACTCCCCACGTGTCTATTTACGATATATGTTATCGTTTCACGGAATCATCTCCAGGATAATCTTTTCCATGCTCCTGTTTTCTCGAACCATTGATAGCGCTGAGTTGATTCTGTCTTCGAGGTACTCTAGGTGTTCCTCTCTTGTTATTAGAGGTGGAAGGAACTGGACAACGCTCTTGTCATTATTGGCGAAAACCGCGAGTATACCATTGTGTATAAGTGATAGACTTAGCAGTGGTCCAAGTCCCTTGCTCTTAGTTTTTATCCCTATGAATAATCCTTTTCCTCTGGTTTCCTCTATTATGTCGTCGTAATCGGAGGCTAGATTCTCTAGTAGACTCCATATTTTTCCTGATATAATGTTGACATGCTCTAGGAATGATTTGCTACTCACAATGTCGACTACTCTCTCGGCCACAACTGTTCCCAGCTCTGAACCTCCGAAAGTCGAGATATGTGTGAAAGGATGCTTCTCAATAAATTCCTCTAGGTCGTCACGATAAATGGTTGCCGTGATTGGATACAGTCCTCCGGAGAGTCCTTTTCCAATCACTACTATGTCTGGTACCACGTCATAGTGCTGGAAGCCCCAAAGTTTACCTGTACGTGCAAGACCCGTTTGTATCTCGTCGAGTATTAGGAGGCACCCGTATTTATCGCAGATTTCTCTTATCTCTTTGTAGTATTCCATCGGAGGAGTCTTCATACCCAGCGTTGCTGGGATCGTCTCCAACAGTACTGCGGCTGTATCCTCGTCGACAACTTTCCTAAAATCGTCTATGACTCCGTGCTCCACCTGTATGAAGCCTGGAGCCAGTGGCTCGAAAGGCTTCTTATAATAGTCGTCCCCTGCAACTATCGCTAACCCCGTCGTACCATGGTATCCTCCCCTAGCATAGATAATCTTCTTTTTCCTAGTGTATCCTCTCGCAAGTTTTATTGCAAAGTCAACAGCTTCGCCTCCTCCCACACTATACATGACTCGGTTTAGTTCTCCGGGGAAAAGTCGCGCTAGTTTTTCTGCAAGTATTGCGCGGTGCTCGCTGATAAGGTGGTGATTGCCGATATCCAGCTCTTCGAGTGCGGCTATTAACGTTTTGATGAGCAGAGGGTTTCTATGGCCTAAATTATATACCCCGCCGTTGCAATGAGCATCGAAGAATCGTCGTCCATCAAGCGACCATATCCATACACCTTCCCGTTTACCCATAACTATATCGAATCCAATAGCCTCGTAGAATGATGCTTTTCCTCTCTGGAGATGTTTCTTATAGAGATTGAATGACTCTCGGATTGATAAGCGACCTATATATACCATCTAGAAAAACCACCCCGATATGTGATTAAGCAGGTTATTCGTCTTCTATAATGTAATCTAGCAAATTATTATTTTAATTATATAACAATTAATACGAAAGAAATCAATGAACAGACGGCTCAGACCGCTGAAGGAATACTCAATCACCCTTCATACACTGGCGGTCTCCTCATAGCCATGTATGTTTTAAACTAAAGAAAATTCTAAAATACTTTCTTCGTAATAAAACAGTATATGTTATAAAGTATTCGATCTCAGGTAGGAGTTTATATAACCGCCTTCTCGGAGATAAAGCCTTTACCGCCACATATTGGTTTAGCTGGATCCTCAACCTGTTTCCTCATGTAATAACAGTATTTCTTAACAGGGTCGTATAACAAGCAGTTAGCACAATTTGCTACTTCTCCGCTCTTTACGTGCCCGGCTGACATTCTTGAGAGGAGATTAACTAGTCCCGTGTCTACCAGTTCCTCTATAAACTCTGCATAGTCTTTTTTCCCGAAGAGGTCGGCCATTAGTCCGGCCTTCATCTGTGCATCAATCGTTATTTCTAGAAGATCCTTGTCCTTAGGCTTTAAGAGAAACTTCATGTCGAAAGGATACTTTGTTCCCTCGACACTCTTGTACTCTACAGTGTCCTTTCCTTTTATTACCTTGAATGCAACCTCGAATCTCTTTTTCATCCCAAACTTCTTCCACTCGAAAACCACTAGGTAGAGGTCTTCTCCAAGCTTCTTTACTTCCTTCGTGTATTTACTCGTTGAGAGTAGGCCTGTTGGATCAGCTATACATTCAAGACACTTCTCTCTTAATGATTTAACGGTTTTGCTTGTTCTATGATGAAGCACCATTTTTCAATTCACCACTATATGGAATATTTTTAGTATTATCCATTATCAGTATAATGCGCGTCAAGAAATAAATATGGAAAATCATGACTACACACTTCTATATAATAGAATAGAATAAATATTTCCCACTACTCTTTTTTAGCATCCTTTTCTTGCTCTTTAACGTATATGACTACGTCTCCTGGCTGAAGCTTATCTTCTTCTTTTGGAACAAGTATATCTTTACCTCTCATTACGGCTACAACCCTTCTACCACGTGTTTCTAGATCTTTCACGAGTGTCTCTCTTGATAGTTCTTCTTGTGCGATATCCACTCCTTCTCGGGCAGTTGTGGCATCTGATATGAATCTGACAACCATTGGTTCGAATCCACCACTAGCAAGGAGCCTGCCTAGAATACTCATTGTTATAATAATGTCTGCTCCAAGCATCTCGAGGATTTTTACTGTTTGCTCATTCTTGGCCAATACGACCACTTTAGCGTTGGGGTTGACTCTCTTGACTAGTGCAGTAGCATGTATGGCCTTACTATCATCCTCATAGCATATTATTACTTTGAATGCGTCCTTGACTCCTCCTCTCTCCAACGTATCCTCGTCTAGGTCGCCTACTACGAAGTCTATTTTGGGAGGGACACGTGGTTGGCTGTTCAGTATCCAGCCAATAGAATCCTTGTCCCTATTAGCGAGTAGCTCGTTGATCGCTTCTTCGCATATTGGTCCCTCTCCGATTACTACGATATCTTTACCAACCAGTTTTCCTAGACCCATACTTGCTTTCACCGTAGCCTCCAAGAATCTATCTGCAATCGTCGAAATAAAGAGTGTGTAGACGCTTATACCGAAGACCGCGGCGATCGCCGCTACAGCCCATCCTACTCCTCGAGATGGAACTATGTCGCCGTAGCCCACTGTCGCCATTGTTATAAGGGCCCAGTATAGGCTTGTAGCCCAGTCTACATCGCTTCTCCCCGCTAGAATATGCTCGCTCCAGTAGAATAGCCCTGCACTTGTAAGCCATGCTACCATGAAGAAGAGGAGAAGGAACTTTATCTTGGATACTGCAAGTCTCCTTATTACTCTTAGCAACCTATATGCTATGACCACAGGCACTATTATTCTAACCTCCTTTTT
>JALWJI010000015.1 GCA_027081695.1 Acidilobaceae archaeon
CCATAAACCTCTGAGAGCTTTTCATAGAGCGCTACGGCGTCCCTCCTCCTACAATCACACCCGTACTCTCCAGCCAGACCTTCTAGTACCAGTCTGGGCTCCTTCAGTGCAAATCCAAGTGTACCATATAGCCTTCCATAGGAACCGTCTAGATCCGGGTTTCCGACATGAATGTGGGAAGGCGCTTCTATCAATACTCTAGTTGCCATTCCTACTGTGCACCGTTAGGTTATACTCTTGATGATTATTTTTTAATTATGATTTGCTATTACATTGATATGTAAACGCGTAATGCGCCTGGATCCGGAGGGCTCCTGGCAGGATACTATGTAATGCCTGGAGCCCTCGGTCTAAGGTCATATACAATAGGCTACTATAGTGCTCTATAACTATACTTGGGTAGACGCTGTAGATCCCCATTGGAGTAGCTCGTGGGGATCGTATCGTCCTTGCGTCCAAGAGTACAATGCGCGATGATGGAATGGGTGTAGTAGAGATGGCGGTGCAGGAGAAGAGCCTGAGAAGGCACACGACTCCATGTCCATATTTTAGACGTGGAGAACTCGAACAGCTTAGAAGACACAGGGCGTGTGGCCGGCCCTTCAGGTACTTCCCTGGAGGGTTGAATACTGTTTTGGACTTGTCCGAAGAAGGATTCCTATCGAGACTATTCCATGTCTATAGCGATGGATTGATCCTATCGTCCCTGTCTCTGAGAGGCCTTGTAGACGGTCTCTACAGCATTGAGTATGGGCCTAGATACTATCACAGAAACCTAAACTATTATACCGAGGTTTTACGTGTCGAAGAATGCAGTTATCCCGGTTACGAGTTCTTGGATAAGAACAGTATTTTTTATCTCTCTATGCAGAAGCTGATGGTTCGACATGGTAGGGAAGGCTTAGAATTGTGCAATACCAACAACACGATCTCGCCACTTGGAGGAAACGAGACACTAAGTATAGGACTCGTCCACGCCCAGGTCACGGGCGTGGAGCAAGAGAAAGTCTCCGCTCCTGAATTTATCGACAAGACATTACAGCCTGAGTTAACAGTAGTTACTGCTACTATGGGTATTGTAGGTTTCCATGAGGACAGCCTCAACTATGACACTATTATGGTAAACTCCCTACACCCAGATCCTGACTATGCCTCCGAACGCCCCATGCCCCATATCGCGTTTATAGTGTGGAACAGGGAGACACGGGTGAGGACTCTCACATTGATCCCCCTATACACTTATACTACGGAGTATAGCTACGGGCTAATACTCTCAAGCCTCCTCTTCCTAAGCAAGCACAAGGAAGAGACCCCCATAAACGTATATAGTATCGGAACCGTCAGGAAGCTCTATAAGAAGATGTCAAAGATCCTGGATAAGTTCGGATTAGACAAGCCAGAGGGAGGAGCACCCGGCCTACTAGAATTCTTCGATGACACGCTAAGCCTCGAGGGAGACAAGGTAAGTCTCGCTGTCCCATGTAGTGTAGAGTGTCTAGGTAAGGAACCTCTGTTCCCGGGGTTCAAGATATTCCTTGATCCCTTGGAGAAGGGAACAGGGTTCATCCTATAACCCCAAGATTCTACTCTAACTATTGAACTGTTTTCTCCATATTCGCCACATATGAGCCGAGGGTAATACTTTGTTATGACCATGCCTTCCCCTCTCCATCCTTCCAAACCCACATATGGTATTGTTGGGGATAGGGCATTGCAACCGATTATGAGGATTGTGCTTGGAGAACGACTTGCTAGAGATCAGAGATGGGTTTCGATCATAAAGGTGCTGTACAGTTTTGGCGTATTGGACCGAGTTGGGTTGTCTAGTGAGGATGAATGCGCGTTGGAGGTGTATCTCGGAGTAATACCTTATTATGGTGAAAACGCCCTTATTATCATAGAACAATGGCTCGACTATGTTAGAACCCTGGGTGCACGTAATGTCCCCCAGCCACGACTCTGTAATAGACGGCAAGAAACTAATAGTGTTAACAGGGCCATCGGGAGTAGAACTTGAACACCTAGCCGACTACATGGCCTCCTCGTCCAAGTCAAAAGTCCGAGTCCTCAAATATGAAAATTACCTAGAGGAAGTAAGCGGTGGAATTGGAGGGATCATCGGGGTTTTAGTCAACGCTCTCCAGCCCAGACAGGATCAGTTCTCTAAGTTTTTCGAGGCCGCGGAACACCTCGTAGAAGACGCGAAAAACATTAATGCAGATGTAATAGCGCTGGTAGCCCATAGCTACTATTATAGAAGCCACCATCTCATACCTAATCCTGGACTAGAAAGAATACTTCGCTTATGGCGTCCCCGAGCAATCTTAGTCGCTGTAGACGACTATTACCACGGACTAGATAGAATTGCCCGGAGAGTAGAAGAGAAGAAAACTCCTCCGCTCAGCGACATACTTGATCCAAACGACTACCTCACATGGAGAGCGCTTACAACCTTCCACGCACAGGTCCTGGGAAGACTATTCAAGTCCCAAGTCATCGTACTAGCCCTAAAGCATAGGAGGTTGAACGTCCAGAGGCTGTCAAGGCTCCTATTTGACGGTGCTCCTATGAAGACCTTCTACCTAAGCCACCATATCACGATCCCTAGGAGAGAAGCCTCTGAACAGGGAATACCACTTAGAGAGCACTGGCTTGTCCAAGAAATAGAGAACTTGAAGACAAAGCTTCTACGATCATGCAAAAACCTTATACTATACGAGCCTACGGCCATAGACGAGCTAATTCCTGGAAATGACACCCCATTATCGAAAGTCGTGGACCAAGACAACAGGTGGCCGCACTACGATACTCCAGGATACGCATCGTTCAATTATCCGCTCGATATAGAGGAGGATATTCTCGGCAAGCTCACAAGCCTTAAGCTGAATAAAGAATATGCAGAGTATCTTGCTAGCAGGATAAAGGCACAGATTCCTCCAAGGGACTTGAAGATGATAGAGCAGAGCCAAGGCGTTATAGCCTATAAACCGGTATATGCGGACAAGGTCAGCGAGGGAATGAGTGCTGAGATCCCATTCGCTGTAGCAAACGATAAGACAGTTATAATATATGATGAGGAAAAGAGAGGGGCAGAGGAACTGGGACTTTTCCGGCATAGCCTATCCATAGTCTACGAAGATGTAGAGCACCTAAAAACAGCGCTTGGATGTTAGCTTTTCCTCCTAATAATCTTCTCAAGACCGCTCCTCAACATTTTCAGCGAGCTAGGCGTAATTAGTACAAGATCTGGATCCTCATCGTATCCTAGCCCTAGCCCAGCTTCCTCTATCTCTCTAGGAGGCACGTCGTGCGGAGCAAGATTTTCTAACTTGAATCCTAGACGCTTTGCCGCGTCTTGAAGAGCGGCCCAGCTATCACTATCCCATCTTATGTAGGCTGCGAACGTATCATAGTAGTCTGAGAACCTTCGTAGATAGTCAGTTATTCTCTCGGCTAGGACCATCCTATAGCATCTCCGTATCTCCTGGTTCTCCTTTAGTGGGTTCCAGTCATAGGCAGTATATGGCCAATACTCGTCTAGTTCTCTGGGGACTACTCCGGCGTTCGTCACGATTATCTCGTGGACTAATCCTTCTCGTATATAGTCGGAAATCTCTCTACGGATGAGATAATGAATATAGCTCTGGCTATAGGGCTTTCCATATGCACAGGGAAGGAATAGCCCTATCTTGTATCGTTTCTGAGGCTTGTACTCGCGGAGTAGTCTCTTGTGAGCCTCGCTGAAAGGCCATTCAGCGAGGAAATCCCATCCTACACCCCTGAGGTATAATCTTCTACCCCGGGGATCTACCCAGTCATATTCTGATCCGTCCCAGATTATCCTGGGGCAGACCCTTCTTTCCCCGCTATTATCCATTGCTCTCCTCCCCAGTCAACGAGGTCAACATATTTCTCTAGTAGTCTTGCAAGCTTCTCGCTCACCGGTACCGGTTCTGGGTGTCCCGGATTATACTTCTTATACCTTACCGCTATTACCCCATCGAACAACTCGCGGAACTTGTAGATGCTTTCTTTTACCTTGTCTTCAGGTATGAGCTCAATACCGAATAATAGATACGTCCAGATCTCAATGTTGTATCCTTTTGATCTCAGTGTTTTTCTAAGCCTAGAGACCCTGTAGAGCTCTGAGTTAGGCATTCCTTTTCTCAGCTTCTTCTCTCTTATCTCTTCATCGTAGACCTCGAACCCCACACGTATTATTAGCTTCTCGGGATCATAATAGTTGTACAGCGCTGTCACAGACTCATACGTCACGTACTCGCTTCTCTCCTCTATCTCGAATATCTTGTTATTAGCCAGAGGCTTTAGTTGTTCTATTACCTGATAAGGGAGTTCATGGAAGCTTCCTCCATTGAATACCGCGATTCTCATGTATCCTTCCTGCTTAGCTATAGTGATCGCCTTTTCTATTATCTTCTTATTATCTTCTAGTATTCGACTAGTGTGCAGAGTCTGTTCAAGTGCGAATGGACAGAACGTGCATTTACCATATGCACAGGGCAGACCTCTTAGTATCAGCACTAGTCTCCTTCCTAGCTTGTCGTGCTCTTTGAACACGCCTATCAATTAATACACCCTTCCACGCCATATACGGGATCTCCCTAGGGATCGATGTATGCTTCAATCCTATTATTCTATCATATGAGTTGAGAACTGAAATAGAAATATCGGGAACCCAGAGTTATAAGAACTATCATGCATAGAAAGTATCTAGACGTTATTGTTATTTTACTATGCCAGTCTTTTGTCCCGCCTGTATCTTTTCATATAATGGTTCAATTCCCACATAGTTCTTGATCAAGTAGACTCCTAGGTATACGAGTGGTGTGTCAAGTAGCGCGATCATAACCTTGATCACGTACTGTCCTATTATAATGGAGGTAATCACATCTAGTGGGAGTCCTCCTGCTCCGAACAGGCCGGGGAGGACGCTGAACGCTAATGTTATGAATATTACTGTGTCTATTAGCTGACTGACCATAGTGCTGGCATTGTTTCTCAGCCAGAGCCATTTGCCCTTTGTTTTTGTCTTCCACAGGTGGAAGGCCCAGATGTCGTGATGCTGGCTAATTAAGTATGCTATTAGACTAGCTATTATAATATAGTATCCGCTGAATATCACGCTCTGATATGCTTCCTCGCTAACCGGAGATATTGGCGCTATAGGGAGCTTGACAGCCACAAGGATATAGGCTAGTACTAGAAGTTGTGTCGCGAATCCTAGCCTTACAGCGAGCCCAGCAGCTTTTCTACCATAGACTTCACTTATTATATCAGTAAACGTAAATGTAAGAGCGTATGCTGCTACAGCGGCTGGAGCTATTAGCATAGTGTCGCCTATTGTTATCTTGAATAGTTTAGCTGCTAGGAAGTTGGATGCTGTTAAGCTCGCAACGAATAGTGAGACTAAGGCTATTAGACCTGCAGTTCTTTTATCGATGTCGCCTTCCATTACGCGTCCTCACCTCATCATGGGAGAGCAGACATGTCCGCGTCGAGCAGGCTTTATCTTCTCGTAGCCCTGGCTTTCCTCCCAAAGGTTCTCCTGAGCTCCTATGTTAGTTAATCGTTCTTATATGAAATTATATATTTCTAGGCTATGAGAACTGGTTAAATCATAGATATTTATGGGGAGCAAGTATGAGTGGAGTCGTTTCACTAGACATGGCAAGGTTTATCGATAGAGCGATACGAGAGTATAACAAGTATAGGGCCCCGGAGAGCATTGCTACTCTCGTCAAGATAGAGGGCGATCTAGTTTATGTGAAGTTTGATGGGAGCTTTTGTAGGACCTGCGGGATCAATGACTGGGTCGAGGACTTCAAGTTTGTCCTAGAAGATTTAGGTGCTGACGCTGAGCTCGTGAAGGTTATAGAGCCAGATCCCTTTTTCTCGGAAGAGGACTGGAGGATAGGCGTTTTCCGTGTTAAGAGCCTTCCCAGGAACTAGACCTAGCCTAGTAGTAGAGGCGTGTATGTTTATGTAGAGGATACCTAATACCGTGTTTTACCACTTCTATCTGGTCTGAGGACTCCTTTTCTAATTAAGAGGTCTAGGCTCTTTCTCAAAGCTTTCCTGATCCTTGCTCTATGAGTGGGATCTCCATACAGCCTATAGGCTGTCCCCCTGATACTATTTGTGACAGTGAGATCTCGAAGTATTCTTTTATCTTCTTCGTGTAGTTCCTTGTCAAGGTATCTTAGCGCTATTCGTGCTATGTCTCCAGGACTGAGGCCTAGATACGGATCGTCACTGTCCAGATGATCAAGTCTCTGGACTAGGTCTAGGTAAATTATCGTTACCGGTTCTTCTGGGTGTATTCTGCCATATGCTTTTCTGAGGGCTTCTAATAGTTCTCTCCTATTATTGAAACCGTCGAGCCGAGCATCATTGTCATCTAGTTCCTTTACTTTTTTAACTTTGAGATCTACGACTCTGACCTTTGCGATTGGTCTTCCACCACTGTGGACTATTAGTTCCTTATATTTTGGACGTACTATTCCTATCCTTATCGTGGTCTTTTTCTTTCCTTCAAGCAGTTTCTCTCCATATTCCTTCTTCAGCATGATGTGTCTTCCAATGAACTGTGTTTTCTTTTTCTTATTAGCCTCCACTGCTACTCCACCTATATTGGCCGATGATAGACCGCTGTCCCACGATACAGTGTGTGGGGCAGCGTTTGATAGCCTCTCCGCTCCTGTGTGGAGGGGCGATGTCATGGGGCCAAAGCGTTGAGGCCCTCTCTTCCTTTTAACAATAGTAGCTATCGTTACTATTGTAGAGTGAGGAGAGATGAAGGAGGCTAACCCAAAATAACTATGCCTGGAATCATTTGCTTGTTTCTGCAATGTTATTGTTACTGCATTTTGCTTGGATTAGTCTGTCTATATATCTTAGACCGTGGTCGGGGAACAATGTTATAACCGTGTGTTCTCTCTCTATCTCGCCCTGCTCTACTAATTGTTTTATGCCGGCATATGCTGCTCCACTACTTGGTCCTGGTAGTAGCCCGGTGTTTCTTGCTATTTCTCGTATAGCGCATAGGGCATCTTGTCTGGTCACGTCTATTACATTGTATTCTAGGCCTGCTTCCTTTACCATTTCGAGCCATTTTGCTCCTGTCTCGAGTCTTCTGATCCCTTCTATTACTTCGTCTTTGGCTGGCTGGACGATGTATATGTCGGGTCTCCCCTTATAGTAGTGGTATAGGCCGAAGGATACTGCTGCAGAGGTCCCACTTGTGCCGGATACTAGCACGATCTTGTCCGGTTTTGCTTTGGCTTTTTCGAGCTGTTCTATTATTTCAATAGT
>JALWJI010000016.1 GCA_027081695.1 Acidilobaceae archaeon
TCGAGACGGGAAAGAGTTATTTCACCTGATTCAAGCTTCTCCAGTATCTTGTCCAGCTCCACTATCTGCACCCAGCACTGGGCGGAACTTCACGCCATAAGTAATTATACCTGTATCACTCGTCTCACTTATCTTTCGTACAACGGCTTCGACTTCTATACCGGTGTTCAGCTCTCCCGGCAATACATCAGTTAGCTCTGCGATGACGCGTACACCGTTGATATTTACTAGGCCAACTATTATGGGGGCGTTCAGCCTGTTATCTCCTGGAACACTATATATCACGCTATAGCTCTCTAGTATGCCTCTCCTCGGGAGCTGTACCTCTTCTTGACTACTACTCCCGCAGTAGGGGCAACTTGTCCGTGGAGGATAGTGGATCTTGCCACAGTCCTTGCATCTAGCACCTATGAGTCTGTAGCGGGGTATCCTCCTCCTCCACCATACAGGAAGACTCCTCGTCATAGACCAGTCACCTCCTAGCCTGATACTTTCCTGAGCAATGCTATCCTTGCACTTGACCCTGCAGCATTAATGGAAACAATCATTCCAGTCTCCTCTCCTCCCCGTTTTACTCCCTGCCAGGTTCCTGCCAGTATCCGTGAGACTTCTACGAGCTTGTATACGTCTGTGGCTCCTATTGGATGGCCTCTAGCCTTCAGTCCACCGCTTGGATTGACTAGTGGTCCCTCGCCTTCAGCCGAGAAGTAGCCCTCTGCAACTAGATTGGCTGATTCTCCTTTCTCGGCTAGGCCTAGGGTTTCTAGTTCTAGGAGACCGTATATCGAGAAGCTATCGTGGAGCTCGATCACGTCTATCTTCTCGAGCCCGCCGAGCCTGCCTAGAGCTGTTCTAAGGCTCTCGAGGTCGAGTGGATCGTCTCTGAGCGCAGGGCTGGGCATTCCTGTTGCTGATACTACTGATTCTATCTCGGCTAGTGGTCTTCCCTCTAGCTCGTCTCCGTTCTCTAGTACTATTGCGGCGGCTCCGTCTCCTAGCGGGTAGGCGTCTAGGAGTGTGATTGGTTCGGCTATGGGCATGGCGGTCATGACTTTTTCTGGGGCGACTGCGAAGGGCAGCATTGCATGGGGGTTGTTCTTGGCGTGCATATGCATCATAGCGGGCCAGTATGCGAGGGTGAGCCTGTCGACTTCGTACTTCTCCATGTATAGCCTCATTAGGAGTGCGGCGATACTGGCGTGTCCTATGTTATAGTATGCGTCGCTCTCGGTATCGTATAGTGCCTGTAGCATCGCGTATGTTGGGCCGCTAGGATGCTCTGTCATCTTGTCAACTCCTATGAGTAGTATTCTGCTGGCCTCTTCGGACTTGATCAATGAGACAGCGGTCTCGAGCGCGGCTAGGCCCGAGGACTCGCCTGCTTCAACCGTCAGAGCACGTACTCCGTGGAGTCCTAGGCTTGAGGCAATATAGCTTGCTAGGTCAAGTTGTGGAGCCTGGAGATACGATAAGCTGCTGGCTACAATGACGAAGTCCACGTTATCCGAGCCGCTCTCAGCTAATGCCTGTTTGCCCGCCTGGAATGCTAGGTCTCTTACTCCGAGAGGATAATGACGGGCTATCTTGACCGCTCCTGTCCCAGTAATATACACTTTCACCATACTATCCTTCACCCCTGTTATCCCCTAGGAAGCATAGTAAGGATCTTCCTATACCTCGTGTATAGAGCATAGTCTATTGTTTTCCGTCTAGCGAGATAGTCGTCGAAGCGAGGTGCTAGTCCCTGCTTCTCCTTGATGGCCTCTGTAACCCTCAGGATATAGGTGTCGCTCCCAGCACCGCTTCCGAAGGGAGCTACCAGTATAAGGTCGCCGGGTTCTGCCCTGTCGAGGACTCTTGCTAGTCCGAGAAGTGCGCTCGCGTTATAGGTGTTTCCTATGAATGGTGTGACTAGGCCTGGCTCTATTTGTTCCATTGTGAATCCGAGGCGTTTTCCTACTCTAACTGGGAACTTGCCGTTGGGCTGGTGGAAGACGGCGTATTTGAAGTCTGATGGCTTGTAGCCTGTTTCTTCGAGGAGGTTCTTTACGCTACTCATTATATGGTGGAAGTATGCGGGTTCTCCAGTGAATCCTTCTCCATGACGTGGATAGGGCTTTAGGGCCCTTCTCCAGAAGTCTGGTGTGTCTGTTACATATGTGTAGGTTGCTTCGAATACTGCAGCGGCTCCCTCCCTCGGCCCTACTATGAATGCTACTGCGCCGCTCGAAGCCGTGAACTCTAATACGTCGCCGGGCTCCGCTTGGGCCGTGTCGCTTCCTATAGCCATAGCGTATTTCATCATTCCACTTGATACTAGTCCTATTGATGCTCTGAGGCCTTCGCTACCGGCTCTGCATGCGAATTCTAGGTCGCTTGCCATCGTGACAGGCGTTATTCCTAGAGCTTCAGCGACGATTGTAGCCGAGGGCTTCACTGCGTATGGCTTCGATTCGCTTCCAAAGAATACTGCTTTTATCTCTGAAGGGTCTACCTTGGCCCTAAGCAAGGCATTGTATCCTGCCTCTATAGCCATAGTAGTTGAGTCTTCGTCGGGGCTGTCTACGCTCTTCTCCTTCACGTTTAGGCCCTTGTACTGGTGGGGTGGCCAGCCCCAGACTCTTGCTATCTCTTCCATGGGGAGCCTCCATCGCGGGACATAGGCTCCCCATCCATGTATTCCAGTTCTTGATTCAGGACGTTCCTGGGTCATTGTTTAATCCTCCGTAAACGTCATCGATATTTTACATGAAGGTGTGTAGTATTATAAGGGTTTCGCCATCTGACTAGTATTGGGATAGACTATTGTCGAAAGTGGAGGATAGACGACACAATGCCACAAGCATACAAAATAATAGGAAAAATACACGGCCGTAGACTAGCACTGATGAAGGATCCTGCACCACTAGTCGGACATATAGCATTCGGAGTCATAGACAGAGGCACCAACGTCATCCAAGTACGGCCATCGACGATATGCCCTCACAACTGTATCTATTGTAGCGTAGACGCTGGACCATACTCTAAAACAAGGACAACAGAATTTCTCGTAGACGCAAGACATATCGCAAAATGGACACGGATACTTGCAAGCATCAAGAATACACCAGTAGAGGCATTAATAGACGGAGTAGGAGAGCCCCTCACACATCCACAAATACTCGAAATCATAAGAATCATAAAAAACGACCCAAACGTTTTCAGGGTAGCGATCGAGACACATGGAGGCTTCCTATCCAAAAAACTAGCCGAAAAACTTGACATGGCAGGACTAGATAGAATAAACCTAAGCATCGACAGCCTCGACAAGGATAAAGCACAGAAGCTTGCAGGAGTACCATGGTATGATGTAAACAAGATCCTCGAGGTAGTCGACTGGATCCTCGAAAACACCTCTATCGACGTCGTCCTAACCCCGGTAGTAGTACCCGGGGTAAACGAGGAAGACATGAAAGACCTAATCGAGTACGCAAAGAGCAGAGGGCTAGGAAAGAAAATGGGATGGCCTACAGGAGTCCTCATACAAAAATACGAGATACATAGATGGGGCCGCAAGCCACTAGGCAGGCTTCAATGGTCATGGTCGAGATTCTTCAAATGGCTAAAGTCTCTCGAGGAAGAAACAGGCTATAAGCTAAGGCCTACCATGGAAGAACTAGGCATAAAGCCGGCTCCAAAACTACCCATACTGTACAGGCCAGGAGACAGGGTAAGAGTAGAAATACTCGGCCCAGGCTGGCACAAGGGAGAGCTACTAGCAATGGACACGAAGCGTCAGAGACTCATAGCGGTTTTCTGCGAGAATTGTCGGCCCGGCCAACTAGCTACCGTTAGGATCACACGCTCCAAAGACAACATCTATGTAGCGAGGAGATAATACAGCCTGTCCACAAAGCCCTAGCCGGGATTCCATTAATAGAGTATTACTTTCTGGGAAATACCTACTCTATCAATAAATATGTCGTCGAACAATACCTTCTATACCGGAATAAATCCTAGCATGGTGTAGTAATTATGAGCGATATAGTTACAGAACTCGAATCCTACGTAGAGAAAGCATTTAGAAAAGCAGAAGAGTTCGGAGTAGACTTCATAGACGCCAGGATACAAGACTACAGGTACGAGAGCATAGTCTACGATAACGACCGTGTAAAGAGCTATTCCTACACGACTACGACCGGAGTAGGCTTCAGAGTAGTCTACAAGGGATTCCACGGATACTCCTCAACAACCATCCCTACCTGGGAGGGCATCGAGAAAGCACTACTCACCGCCTACAGAATGGCCAAAGCCCTCCACCATGCCGGAGGAGAACCGAGTCCACTAGCAGAATACCCTGCGGTCAAGGCCTACAGTAGATCAGGATACATAAAATATCCCTTCGAGATCAGCGACGACGAGAAAATAGAAGTCGTAAAAACACTTGTCTCAACCGCCAAAGAAGTCGAAGGCGTAGTATCGGCCACTGCAAGGCTAGGCCTACAACACGACAAGAGAGTAGTACTGAACAACGAGGGAACAAGAGTAGAGACAGACGTTGTACTAACAGGATTCTCCGTCTCCGCAGTAGCACGCTCGGACAAAGGCATGGAGATAGTCTATGACTCGAAGAGCAAGGTCTCCGGCTGGGAACTGGTAGAGTACACCGATCTAAACGCCATGGCAAAAGAAATAGGAGGACTCGCAGTAAAAGCAGCTCATGCAACAGTCCCGAAAGCAGGAAAATACCGTGTGGTTCTCCATCCCGAGGTCGTAGGCCTACTTGTACACGAAGCCCTAGGACATGCGAGCGAAGGCGACTTGGTCGCGAGTGATGCAAGCGTGATAAAAGACAAGCTAGGCCAAAAAATAGGGTCCGATCTAGTAAGCATAGTAGACGACGGTCGACATCCAGACGGATACTATGTCCCCTTCGACGACGAAGGAGTAGAAAAGAAGAAAACAACGATAGTAGAAAAAGGTATCCTGAAAGGATACCTCGCTGGAAGAGCAGAAAGCAACAAGCTAGGAATAGAACCCACAGGCAACAGTAGAGTAATGAGCTATCAGCACCCTCTACTCGTAAGACAGACGAACTACTATATCCTCCCAGGAGACCACACGTTCGACGAGCTGATCCAAGAAGCAAAGAACGGAATATACGTTACCGGGAAAGGTGCAAGAGGAGGAGAAGTAGATCCCGGCGCAGGAACATTCACGTTCGGAGTAGGAGTCTCATGGAAAATAGAGAATGGAGAAATCACGACTCCTCTAAGAGGAGTAACACTAACAGGAATGATACTAGACGTGCTCAAGAACATTGAAGCACTAGGAAAAGACCTCCACGTATACACGAGCGTGTTTGGAGGATGCGGTAAAAGCGGCCAGCTCGTACGTGTAGGCGACGGAGGTCCATACGTCCTCGTAGGAGAAATTATTGTAGGAGGGAGGTGAAGAGAGGAATGAGACTAGATCTCGACCTAGAGAAGCTATTAAAATACGCTGAGAAAATGGGAGCCTCCGAGGCAGAGCTCTCAGCATCCGTAACTGACAAATACGTTTTCGAGATATCCAAGGACAGCCTAGAGCGAGCCCTATCAACAACAACTATCGGATTCGGCATACGGGTAGCAGTAGGCAAGAAGATTGGTGCTGCCGGCGGAGAGATAACCGGGGAAGAAGGAGCCCTCGAGATAATTAGGCACGCCATAAAGATAGCGAAAAGCACAAGAGAAGACGAAAAATGGCCAGGCTTCAACCCCAAAATAGGCAAAGCACCTGTAGAAGTCCCTGTCTACAGCGAGGAGACAGCTTCCCTAACCGAAGAAGAAGGAGTAAAGATACTCCAAGGACAGTTAAAGCTAGTAAAAGAATCTGATCCAAGCATAACAGTTGCCGGAGCAGGATTCCGCGTCTCAAGATCCTACTCGGAATTCATAAACTCTTACGGCGGCCCACTAGGAGAGAAATCAACCTCCTACTCATATGTACTGGAGCTTAAGAAGAAGACCGGGGAAGGCGAGGGCACCTACATAGACTGGAAGATGGGTGTAAAGCTAGACATCGAGGGAATAGAAGAAACTACTCAGAGAGCTATAAGCAGGGTATCTGACGCTGTCAAAGCGTCTCCCATAGAAGGATTCAAGGGTACACTGATACTAGACGATGCCGAAGCCGCATCGCTCCTAAGGATACTGATCGTCCCCGCAATATCGGCCGACAACGTGCAACAGAGGCGGAGTCCTCTCGCAGGAAGACTCGGCGAAAAAGTCCTAAGCGAGAAGATAAACATAATCGATGACCCGTTCCTACCCTATGAGACAGGCAGCGCAGTATTCGACGATGAGGGACACCCGACAAGCAAGAAAAACGTATTCGAGAAAGGCGTACTAGCCACATACCTTTATGATCATTATACTGCGAGTATAGAAGGAAGAGAGAGCACCGGAAACGGGTTCAAATCAGCCCACCACGCGCCACCTAGCCCGTCTCCATCAAACCTTGTCCTAGAGTCTACAGTTCATAAGGAGAAGCTCGAAGACGCTATAGGAGAAGTGGAGAAGGGACTATACGTGGTGTCAACGATCGGTAGCTGGCTCTCGAACCCTGTCAGTGGACAGATAAACGCTACAGTTACGCTCGGGTACCTAATAGTAGGAGGAGAAATACAGAGGCCCGTGAAAGGAGTCGCTATCAGCGGGAACATCTACGAGGCACTCGCCGACTCCTTCCAGTACACTGCTGGCCCAAGGAGATGCCTGTTCGGCGTCTGCTCAAGCTCAATAGTTGTATCGGACTTCACGATCGCCGGGCACTAGCTCTATAAACTATTTTTCCATCAATATAGACTACTCCTCCACCCTTCCGCTTCAATTTTTCAAGCATTTTCTGAGCCTCGCGACGATAACTAGAATATGCATCCCTCCTATTACGGGCAGGAATACCAGTTACATCCGTACAGACAGCAACGATCGTCACAGTAACATCGACGGTTTCTACGCTCCTCGCAATGCTAACCAGGTCATCCTCTAGTTCCCAAGGACACACGCTAGGTATTTCTAATACTACTTCCTCTGTCCCCCTCTCATAGTCGAGCCCATAGATCACAACGGCGCTCCACTTACGGGCAAAATCCTCCACCAGCCCAGTTAAAAGACCCGTAGCAGGATTAGGCTTATACCGGCTCCATCCCCTATCAGAGACAATCTCCTCGAACCTGTCCAGATCAATGATTATGAGAGAACCCTGAACCCCCGGGAACCGATATGGGGCGGTCGGTGTGAGACTAGGCCGTTCATTCTCGAGGTCCATGGCTGCCCGCGTCCCCATCC
>JALWJI010000017.1 GCA_027081695.1 Acidilobaceae archaeon
TTGCTACTATGAACTGTGAGTCGCTGACCAGGGATCTCAGCGCGAAAAAAGGGCATATTCCTAGTTTTCCTCTAAGCAGGTTTACAATTCTACGCGGAGGAGAGTCCTTGAGGGACACTAGTATAGGTTTGATATCGCTGGGATTATATCGCTGGAGCTCACTATAATAGGGACAGGCTCCCTTTAGTCTCGCAATTCTACACGCCTGCCAGAAATCCTCTACGCTGGTTTCTCCGTTGCTACCACTTCCGAAAAGAGGACACATCCTTCTAGCGGAGTATACGAATGTGAATTCTGCCCCAAACCTGTAGAGTTCACGGGCCACAGGATCTATCTCGTTTATTGTCCTGACCAAGTATAGGATTTTCTCTGCTCCGCTTTTCAATAACCCGTAGATAATCGCGGGAGTCTTCCCATATCCTGTTGGAGCCATTAATGCTAGTAATTCTTTCTTTCTCACAGTTTCTTCAACAATCTCTGCTATTTCTTTCTGTCCTTTTCTGAATTCTTGGTAGGGGAATCTTACAGTCATGACTCATCCTTCACTCACATGCATGATCTTTCATCTATGGAAACTCTATGCTTCCTGCTTGGATACCTATGTTTCATTGGTGGCCTCAGACAGCCGCCACATTATCATAGCCTCCATGTGGAGGCTCCGGGGTCAAGGTGTTCTTCATTGGCCCATATAATTATTCGGTGTTCTAGTCTTGTTATTGGATACCCTGGGTTTTAGTCTTGAGCCTCTCCCATAAAGAAGAGCTTTATTTTCCGACGCCTCGGACCGTCCATTTCTACTAGTATTATTTGTTGCCATGTTCCAAGATCTAGCCTGCCATCTATCACAGGTAATACCACACTATATCCTGTTAGTATAGATGATAAGTGGGCGTGGGCGTTGTCATCGATAATATTATGGCGCCAACTTTTCGCTTCATAAGTTAATTCTTTTAGAAACGTTATGATATCGCTCATTAATCCTTTCTCGGCTTCGTTAACGGTTAGAGCGGCTGTTGTATGAGGTACGTATACTAGTAGTAGGCCATTAGAAAGCTTCTGCTTCTTAATCCACGATTCGATGATGCTTGTGACGTTCAGGGCTTGGAACCTATCGCTTGTCGCGATCTCTAGGACTCCTCGAATTATACGCATCCTTACCACCAAGTATAATTGTATTGTTAAAGCATGATACATTTTATCGAAGTTTTTAGAAATGATTTTGATCCTCGATAGATCCCTAGAATGTCTAGGGGCACGGGCTTGCTTAGACCTTATGTTATAGTGTTCTCGACTGCTACACTTGACGGTCGTATAGCTGATCCAAGCGGATACTCCCGCCTTAGCTGTGATGAAGACTTCGCTCTTCTTCATAAACACCGTGCTATGGCAGACGCCGTTATGGTAGGATCAAATACTGTGCTTGCCGATAATCCGCGGCTGACGCTGAGACTAGCTAAAGGGAGATTCCCTATGCGTATTGTTGTGGATTCTCGCTTGAGAACGGATCCCGGTTCGAACGTGTTCAG
>JALWJI010000018.1 GCA_027081695.1 Acidilobaceae archaeon
CCTAACAATTCCCTTCTTCTTCGTGATGATTATTCCTCTGTCTTCTAGGAACTCTAGTAGTCTCCTAAGAACCTTATCCGCCTCCGGGTCATCGAGTCCTATGACTATTATTATTGCGTCGGCATTTCTGGCCAGTCCAATGACCCTATTGTTGACTGGGCTCTCCGGCTGGTCTAGTACGATTGGAGGCGTGTCCACTAGTTGGAACTGTATATCCTCATATTGGAGCATCCCAGGACTGGGCAACATAGTTGTAAAAGGATATGGAGCTATCTCTGGCTTAGCATTGGTTAGAGCCGCTAGCAAGCTACTTTTCCCAGAGTTAGGTGGGCCGATTATAACGGCTTGTGCCGCTCCGGCTTTTTCGATGAATATACGTGGTCCTCCACCTACCTTTTTGCGTTTTTTGACTTCCAGTTCTTCTCTTAGCTCGGCGAGTCGGCGCTTCGCCCATAGCCTAAGGTTTTCTGTTCCCTTATGCTTTGGGACGGCGCTGAGGAATTCTTCTAGTGCCTGTATTTTTTCTTCTACTGTTTTTGCGTCACTGTATTTTGCTAGTTTTGCTTTTGCTTCTGGTGGTAGGTTTGCCGGCATACCTTATTCTCCCTGTAGACATTATCGTGGTATTGAGGGAATATTAGGAGTGTGTTGTTCCCCTCAAACATCTACTCACGAGCTATTCCTCGGTTCACGGCATATACTCGGGTCTTGCCCACGCTTCTCAAGAGTCTTCTCACATAATAGAGGCAGTGCTTGTTCTGTAGGCGCCTCGATTAAGAGATCTATTATATCCCTCATAAAGATCTCGCCCAGATTAACCGCTATGACCCGGCCTCCACGAGCTTTTACTATTACTGGTACCTGGTTCGCGGGGCTAACGTAGAGACTGCTACCCGCTACTAATATAACGTCGCTTCGCTCTGCTAGCATAAATGCCTCATTTATCGCTTTGGCCGGGAGCGGCTCTCCGAAGAGTACCACGTTTGGCTTAAGAAGTCCTCCACAGTACTGGCATCTAGGAAGCTCCCCATTTTCCACCTTTTCGAAAGCCTTCTCGATCGGGTAGAGGCGTCTGCACGAGAGGCATACTGCATGGCGGAAGTTTCCGTGTAGCTCTATCACTCGTTTGGAGCCAGCGGCCTGATGAAGACCGTCAATGTTCTGCGTAATTATTGCCTTTATTACCCCGGCTTTCTCTAATGCGGTCAATGCATAGTGGCCAGGGTTAGGTCTTACTCTACCCATGGCCCTGAATCTCTCATAGTAGAGTTTCCAGACCTCCATGGGATTCTCCATAAAGTATTCTATAGTAAACTTGTAACTGGGTATTTTCCTCCATAACCCGTCTTTTCCCCTGAAATCCGGTATACCGCTCGCAGTACTTATACCGGCACCTGTTAGCACAATAGCATGTCTCGACCCTGCAAGTATCTCGGCCGCCTCCTCTACCAGGTCTCTCCAGCTCATTCCTACTCACACCCTAAGATTTCCCTGTAGACTGGTACCTTTCTATGTACGGCTTCTAGTTCTTTTCTCACTATTTCGAGGTCTTTATCGGACAGAGTCCTCACTACTTTTCCAGGTATTCCCATTACGAGGCTCCGTGGCGGAATCTCTTTGCCTGGTGGAACTAATGCGCCCGCGGCAATAATTGATTCCTCGCCTACCACCGCGCCGTCGAGGACTCGACTTCCTATACCTATAAGTGATCCCCTGCCAATGACAGCTCCATGAATTATTGCTCCATGAGAAACTAGTACGTTGTCGCCTATAACGACTGGATGTCCATGTGGAGCCTCTATGAGGCTTAGTTCTAATATAACAGTTCCCGGCCCAATAGTCACAGTATCATCGTCTCCCCTGATAATCGAACCATAGAGTACAGCAACATTGTCGCCGAGGCTGACAGCGCCCATTATCCTCGCACTAGGATCCACAAAAACATTCCTACCTAGGACCGGAGTCTTCTCCTTGAAAGGAATAATGTTATTGCAGACCATGCCTTGGAACCCGACTATATGATTCTAGAGGAGCAGGATACATAAGCTTAAACAATTACCTTGACACACTATAATATATGAGGAGATAGTCGTTGAGTGCCAGACTAGGATGGATAGAGAAAGCTATGATGCTCGTACCCGGTTATAGAGGATATAAGAAACGAGAACTGCTCAGGGAGGATGACCGGCTCCTAAGGAGATACGTTGCAGATCTACTCAGAGAGGCGTCTAATACCTTGAGACAGGCCAGTAGCGAGCTCGTACAGCTCCTCGGCGTACAGGCACAGATGATGCTACAGCAGCCAGGCAACCCAGTACAGATACTGAACTGGTTGACCCAGCGGATATATGATGTAGCTGGCCAAATAGAGCATCTGGAGGCAGGATATTCTCCGAGCTTTGATAGGATCAAGGTAAAGGAAGAAGAACTAGGAAAGCTCCTCGAAATAGATAACCAGCTTATAGGATACTCCAACGTCATATCGGAGACGGGTAAAATCATCCTGAGCCAGATAAGGTCTAGCAGAGGATTCGATCCACGATACCTCTACACTATTCAACAAAGCCTCGACGCACTCGAGAGAATCATAGCTGAGAGACGCAGATTCCTCCATGGATCCGAGGCAATACCTGGAGAAAACAACAATAAGGATAAGAATGATTAATCATAGTGGTATTCATTATTATTTTCTTAGATAGGATACTATTATGAGCACTCCGATTACCACGAGGATCAATCCAGCAACTAGCCTAAATGTTGTTAGTCCATAAATGTATGTTCCAGCTAGAAACAGTACAGTGTATAAGCCTATGTTATAGTATTTGTCTCGTTCCCTGCTGATAGTATAGTAGCCGAGCATTACAATGCTAGGAGCCATAATTAATAACCCGACCAGCTGGGACAGGGTTAGTCCTCTAACAAGGAGATAGACCGCGACAATAAACAATACTAATGCAATAGACAGTGCCTCCGCCTTTTCCCTTGCTCCTATCGGCATATCCTAAACGCCTCCGCCTACCCATGTTTATCCTAATGCTCTACTCATATAGAGGTTAGGCTCCCATAGAAAACATCCATTGTCAGAGTCGCCCAAACCTACTTTAGCCTATATCTACCTATCCTGGCAGTCCCCATTCTCAACATGTTAAACACTCCGCCAAGAGAAGCTAGGACTCCTCCCTCAAGGCCTAATTTCGCTGCTCCCAGGAGGGAGCCAACGCCTGCTCCTAGGAGTGCTCCGGCCAATACTAGTCCGATTGCTCCTCCTACTAGTATTTGTCTTCTCTTTGATCCGATAGGGTATTCTAGGTATACGACTGTGCCGTCAGAGGCGTCTACGAGCCCATAATATTCCTTGCCTTGATAGGTATATCCTATCTGCCAGAACGGATAGTGTATTATGCCGAGCCACTTGCTTTCATCATGTAACGTTGGATTATCGCATTCATTATATGCTTCTCGCATTGCCCGGATCCTGCTACTACTCACAACAAGCTCCAATAGCTCACGTGGATCTCTATCGGGCTGATGATACTTGCCCCGCTTTAGTATTCTGGGCTCGAAGAATCTTCTACCCCGGGTAGGGAACCTATATTCTGGTGTGAGTCCTTTTATAGGAGTAGACATTGCAAGCACGGTCTTCCAGCGTTCCTCTATGCCCGCATGAGGGTTTTCTGGGCATTCCGCTCTTATCTTAACCTGGTATAGGTATAACGGTACAAAGTGGAGCATTCCCTCGCTGGGCGTAGCACTCATTGCCAGGTCTTCTGGCGCGGCAAATTGTCTCTGGGCGATTCCTATAGCGTTATTGTAGGCCTTATTGTATTCTATCCTGAGATCATAGATGTAGTGTTCCTTGAAAATCTCACCGGACTGCACCCATATGGTTGAACCACAATACGGGCAGACGGCCACGCTCACTGTCTCAGGGACCTCGAATTCCGCACCACAATAACTGCACCTTATCTTTTTCACTGCCTCATCCCCTGGAAGTCTCCTTATTCGAGCTCTTCTACCTCGACGTCCTTCAAGGCTTCCCTGGTCAGGAAATAGGATCCAGCAAGGCCTGCGATAAGGCCTATTCCACCGGCTATAGCTGCTTCCCCGCCAAGATAGATACCTGCTAATCCGGCTCCTCCTAGTATGCCACTAGCAAGGAGAGCGCCGATGTAGCTGATGATCCTGGCACCCTGCGTTACTGGTTCTTCACTATAGATTTTTCTCCCGTCCCAGCCTGCGAAGGCTGCACGATAAAGTCTTCTCTGATATGTATAGTATGCATGGATCATTGGGAGGAGAATTATAGGTGTTATATTGTCTATTCTTGACCTGCATGGAATGATTTTATAATGCCAGGAGACAAAGGTCGGTATCCATCCGGGGCTCATTAATGCCGCTCTCTCCCTAGCCTCATTATTCATGCGATTCTCGACTTCTTTATACATCTTTTCACATGCCTGATCCCTTGCATAGTCTTCTGCGTCCTTTGGACCTATCTCGGGGGCCAAGACCTGGCCCTTGATCTCTTTCCAATCTACTTTATCTATTGGGACCTGGAGACTCTCCCTTTTCCTTAGGAAGCCATAGTAGTATTCGATTAGCGGATCTATGATTCTCCGGTCAGCAGCTCTGCGCGCAACCAACGGTATAGTATAAGAAGCTTGATAGTCTCCAGAAACATGAACGGTAACGTATCTGGTTTCAACCTTGGTACGTGTTCCCTTGTCGGTCTTTATCACCCGTGTCCTTGTGAGTGTAACAGTGGCTCTTCCACGATAATGGCTACTTGCAGAAACTGAGACATAGTATACTGGTACATAGATTATCTCTATGTTCTTGAGAACCACCTTGTCTTTCAAGTGCTTCATCTCGTCGTCTATAGAGAGCCACTCGTGGAAGATTCTATCGAGTCCCCTAGTCTTTCCAGGTACCACTACTATCGGATGTATGAACGCCTGACTCATCCAGTTCGGATATCCACAGTATGGACATATAGCGACTATTGTCTCAGGACTTATATCTAGAGGAGCACCGCAACGCTGGCACTTAAAGACTTCTCCTTTCGTCTCCTCGACCTGTTCCCCAGACAACCCTAGTCTTCACCCGTAACGTGTCAACT
The DNA here is from genome assembly GCA_027081695.1 of Acidilobaceae archaeon. Lineage (GTDB taxonomy): Archaea > Thermoproteota > Thermoprotei_A > Sulfolobales > Acidilobaceae > S143-63. Next base: position 5,120 of record JALWJI010000018.1, read on the forward strand.
GCTGAGTATTAGACGATTGCCATTATCTTCGCATATCAGAGAGAAAAAGATGCATTGGTTCCAGTTTGATTTACTTGGGTCTAGCAATTGTCTTCTTCTTTAACAGGGCGTCCATCGGGGCACCATTTTATCCGCTTAGCACAGTGTGGACACACTGGCGCCATGTATGGTATGGGTCTTCCACAGTATGGACACACTAGTTGTGGTATTTGTTGTGGTTGCTGTTGCTGAGCTGGTTGTTGTGGCGGGTATTGTGGCGGTGGATAAGGTTGTTGGGGAGGATAAGGGTAGGGGTACGGGTAGCCTGGATACTGTTGCTGTGGAGGATATGGATACGGGTAAGGATAGTATGGGTATGGGGGCCTCTGCTGTTGCGGCTGTCCGGGTTGCTGTGGCGGAGTCATCTGTTGCTGTGCTGGCGGCATTGGAGGCGGGTACATCATCCACGGCATCATTATAAACGGTGCGACTGCCGCAGCTGTGCCGGCTGATCCTTGTCCTTGAGATAGTTTCTCGGCTATCTTCTCTCTACCCATCCATTCTCTCTCGTACATTGCGGCAAAGGCTCGGGGACCACTCATCTGGAGGATCCTCTTGTCTTCATCAGATATATCTAGTCTTAGTACTAGCTCGCTTATCGCAATACCGAACATCTCGTTTACTCGCTGTGAGATTCTCGCTTTCACATAGTCGCTGAACTCGTTTAGCATTGCCATAAAATCCGAGACGTTCTGTATAGTCCTTCCCATACGAGCCTGTTCTGTGGCGTATTCTGCGAGCGCGTCTCGTAAGGTGGAATCTATTATTGGAGCTATCAGTTCCCTTATGTCGTCTGTTGTGATCTCACTACTGGTCCCCATTACTCTGGTGTAGAAGGTCTCTAGCCTGTTCTCATCCACTGTATAATAATATGTTGCATTATAGAGTAAGTGGACGCCTATCCAGTCAATAAATGCTCTGCCTCCCAGCTGATCCTGGTATCTTAGGAGGTTAACGAAGACTACGTCTGCCTTAAATATTGACTCTCCATAGAGGCCAGTAACGAGGCCCTGTAGGAATGGAACATTCTGGGTATCGAGGAAGTGTCGTCCAGCATCTACGACTCCCATGAGTTTACCATCACGGAAGAACAATGCTTTCTGTGCCTCGTTCACTATTAGGACGCTTCCAATACGTATCTCGTTCTTAGGATACCTCCATGCAATATAACTCCGCGGATCCAGATGATCAGGCCACTTGATAACCTCGGGATCTCCAGCGACTATCTTGGTTCCTTTACCAATAAACTTGCCGAACTTGTCAAAAACCAATACTTCTCCCTCCACATAATAATAGGATACAACGATATACATATATCATTATACATCTAGAAGAGAACAATGTATTCCCATGATGAAGCCTCCTCAATCCAATATGGTCTATCCAGCAGAAAGTAGGGATAGAGTAGAATAGGATCATTTAATCAAATTAGACTATTCTTAGTCTAGATTGTTGCTTTCCTCATGTCGCCGTGTTCTTCAAGCGCGATATGGAAGCTGTAAGCCTTGTCTAGTAGGTGTGGTATATGGCCCCCCTTGTTTTCGAGTGCTATCTTGTAGTATTTCCAGAGTAAGTCTCTGTAGTCTGGATCGGCACACCTCTCTATTATTATCGTGGCTTTTTCTCTCGGAGAGAGTCCTCTAAGATCACATAGTCCGTGCTCTGTCACAATTATGTCGACATCGTGGTCTGGTGTATCGACGTGTGTTACCATTGGTACTATGCTGGATATCTTGCCGTCCTTCCTGGTGCTTGGTGTTATAAATATGCTTAGATGAGCTGCTCTCGAGTAA
>JALWJI010000019.1 GCA_027081695.1 Acidilobaceae archaeon
TACATGATAAAAAACATAGAATTAAACAAGAAACGATTATTGGGCACCGTTATACCCATGAAAGCTGATGCTATGATACTCGATAAGATATTGCGGGAGGGATTCGATAGAATAATAATGAATAATCCTACAATGGTGGCACAGTTTCTCCCTATAGCATGTAAACTCGCAGGAAGCCACGCAATAATCCACTACTATAGATTAGCAAAGAAATGTGAAGATGTCGAAAAGGAACTGACACAGCTTGGAGTATGCAGTATACAGATACTTGGCTGTAGGAAAGTAATCGATCATGGTCCATCAACACATGTCTTTTCACTTGATTTAGAGATAAAGAAGTAGAATTAAGACTATGGTACTAAGCATATACTTGAGCCTGTAATAGGAATTAGGATAGAGTCGTCGAACAGAAAGTAACCAGGTGAATATGTCATTGGCATGGTTTAAGTTTAGAATATATGGACACCCAAATGTAAAGGGAACCCATAGGTCAACACTAGAGTTTACAAAAGAGGATTACCTGACTCCTAAAGGAGATTGTATAATTGGAATAAGGGCAGAGGCTTCAGTATCGGACTTGCCTGCATGGATAAAGGAGGGGATCTGGGAATCAAAAACCGTGGTACTAGTTATATGCGTCGAGGATATGTGCGATGCGATCGTTGGCAAAGGAGATCCAGGGCTCTCGTTGAAGGACGATACAAGGATGATAGTAAGGAAGAGCGTGTATAAGGACGGGAAGACGCTTATGATTAAAGCCAATAAGTCGGCTAAGGATATCGATAGGAGGATTATAGAATTGTTAAAGAAAGGGGCCGTTGGAACGGTCTATATAAGCATTATATGATTTCGGTCACTAGATTCATAATCTTGCAATAATCACGTTCTTGTATATTCGATAGTTCTTCGACTTGGATCCTATAGATGGTCTCAAGGTATTCTTTCTCATATGAGGATAGTCTCCCTGGGACAATTATACTTATTGGGGCTTTGAGTTCATTATTACAAATTTTTTCGATTCCTTTTCCACCTATGACTTGTGAGTCAACTAATCCAGCCCGCGAAACCGCCAGATAGAGTAGTTTATCCAGGATTGGTTTATATCCTGCTTCACGAGATAGTTCTATCTCTACATCGTTAAGCTGTTTTAGCGCTAGACAAGGAGATAGTTGACGTCCCTTATCGTCGATATCTAAGAGTAGAAGTGTATGAAGTCCTATGCAAAGATTTGATACAAGATAGTAGTAGGTACTGTATGGTTTAACGCCACGCCATGGTCCTGGGATCGTGATTGTTCTCCCAAACTTATAGTAGTCAAGACCAGTTATTGTTTTCGCGGCGCATACTCCTGAGACTCCGGGAAGAATTCTGTATTCTACGTTGTTTTTATCGGCTTCGAGGATAATTGATCGATGCGTTGTAGCTATCAATGGATCTCCAGGGGCAACTATGAGTATTGTCATTGATCTAGCTTCTTCAATTATCTGATTTATGGAGTCTTCTAGATCGGACCTATGTGCGAGAATAGTTTTTTGAGGAGCAAGATTTTTGATAAATTCATACAGCCATTCTGAGCCTGGAATTGTATATGTCTCGACGTATATTTTATCAGCATCTTTTATCAGTGATTTTAAACCTAGAGTTATCGTTTCAGCGGATATTCCGCCTCCTGCTAGGTAGAGCGTCACTGTTTTTCTATCCTCCATAATGATTATGTCGTGGGCGTAACAAAATAATAGTATCACTGAACTATACCCAGATAGAAGGGGATATAGTAGTACACTACTGGGCATCCACCGGTTCCGGGGGTTAGATGTGGCAGTTATGGATGACGTGTTGAGAGTTCTTGCTAAATACGGTTTTGTAGCGGAAGCATACAGTAATGGGATAAACGTATACCTGCCTACAGGATTGCAAATAGCCGGAGAGGGAACAGGCATCAGGATCGGTTATGAGAATAGTAGAATAGTTGTCGAATACCCACAAAAAGACTGGCCTCCTAGGATTATTGTCGATGATGTTAAGGAGCTACCCTCATATCTGTATTATTCTTGGCTCGAGGAAAACAGGAAGGAACATAGCAAGATATTCAGCTATCTATTGCAAGCATCTCGTAGAAGCAAACCTAAGAAGATGTGTCGTGAACGCTTAGCAGAACTGACAGGATCCATGTATGTTAGAGGTGATTGTGAACGAATATTCACAGCCATAACGTATCTTCTAGCAGTAGACTCAATTATAGAAGAAAAGACGCTAAGTGAAGACGATATAGATAAGAACTTAATCTACTTTCCTCCATCAAACATAGATCCAGTCCTCGCGACCCAGCTAACAGCTCTGCGAAGTATAGTTAGATCCCTTATGGATACCCTAGATAAGCCAAAATACATTATAGAAGCCTCGAACAAGTTAAAAGAAGAACACGGGGAAAGCCTTCTCTACATGAAGCTTGGATATACGATTGGATCGTATCTTGAAAGATTAGGTGTGGGATGGCCCAGCATACTTGTTGGCATAAGACTGCTTTCAAAGGGGATCAGACACGTATATCCATGCAGATCAAGAAGCATGATAGAAGCCGGACTCCTCGGAGAAGCATTATGGCAACTCACAGGAGATGGAACAGTCTCATGTAGACCTTATAGTCCATTGACGTCTGCCCTAAGCATGCTCTATACCACAGGGCTAGGAGCGAAGCTCGTCGTAGCTAGAAGATACGAGCAGGGAGTAAAGTGTTTATCAATGTTTGAGCCAGGATGCTCGACAAGTATCGTGATAAGACCGAGCCTCCAGATGCTTGATAAACTAGTTTCATCAATGACACTGGGTAGCGGCGTTGAGTTATTCTATTATAGAGACAAGTTAATGGTAGTCAAAATAGACAGGCATAGTGTCAGTAATATCATAGTCTATAGGACAGTTGATGACATTGGCTCAAGTCCTTTAAGAGGACTAATAGCATTGAAGAACATAGTTAAGGAATCCGTAAAACTAGACTCTGGAAAAATAAGTGGTAAAGACCTAGCGGATTTCTCCCGGCTATCAAGGCATGTTAGGGAAAGGATTAGGGTCTAAATCACTGATCTCTACATTATTTCTTTTACCATTCAGCTCGTATCTTCCCCAGCAGGCTCTTAACTATAACCATTCTCTGCACTTCATTGGTTCCATCGCCGATTTCAATCATCTTAATGTCTCTATAGAGCCTCTCCACACGGCTTTCCTTACTGTAACCAAGACCTCCAAGAACCTGCATAGCAAGCCTTACAGCCTCAACACCAGAGGTAGCTGTATGTAGCTTGGCAAGGCTCGAGTACAAGGGGAGGTCAGGGCTCCTACTGTCGGCTTTTCTAGCCGCCTCGTATACCAGTAGTCTCGATGTCTCTAGTAGTCGTGATATTTCTGACAACATATACTGGACCATTTGGTGATCTATGAGTGGTTTACCCATGCTCTCCCTCTGCTTAGCATATTCAAGGGCTTCTTCTAGTGCTGCCTGCATTATACCGAGACCTGTTGCCGATGTAGTTATCCTACCCTCGTTGAGAGTCATCATTACTTTCTTGAACCCGGTATTGATCTCTCCTAGGAGATTTGTCGAGGGTACTCTGCAGTCATTGAATCTAACAAGACTTGTTCCGCTCCCCCGATAACCCATCATTTCCAGCTTACTAATCTCTATACACTCGGACTTGTCTACCACAAATAAAGAAATGCCTTTATGTCTATCCTCTTTCTTACCTGTTCTAGCAGCCACTATGAAGAAATCAGCATAGGGAGCATTAGTAATGAATATTTTTTCGCCTGATATCACGAATTCGTCGCCTTCGCGCTCGGCCCTTGTTCCAAGAGAGGCCGCGTCTGAACCACAGCAGGGCTCTGTTAGAGCAAAAGCGCCTATGCCTCCTCTTGCTAGAATACCGAGATACTTTTCCTTCAATTCTTCGCTTCCATATTGAATTATGGGAAACGGAACCATGCTCCCACTAACAGTAGCCATAATGCCTATACCGCTACTTACCCTCGAAAGTTCTTCTACAACTATTACAGACTCCAACACGCTTAGACCCGGCCCACCGTATTCTTCAGGTACTCTTAGAGAGAAATAGCCCATTTCGGCAACTTTCTCAAGGATATTCCGTGGGACAGTGTTTTCTCTGTCGATTTTCTGAGCGATGCTTGAGAGGTATTTTTCTGAAAATTCTCTTACGGAGTCTCTTATTAGTTTAATAGAATCGTCGTCGTGCATTTTGTGCACCTGGTTAAAAATAATTGTATGTGTATTGTAAATAAAAATCGGATAGTGATTCTAATATAGATCATTGGATTAAGGATATAATTCTTTCAATTCTGTTTATCAAATATTGTCACTTTCTCAAATAATAATATATTATCACGCTGAAACAATGGCGATAAATATCCTGGTTCAACATATATTGTTAGTATTCTAATTCTTTAATTCCCTATAAACACCTTAGATCCAAACGGGTCTGATCCTTGCCAGATGTAGCTATAATAGGAGCGGGATTCTATGGGTTCAAACCCTCGGTCCCAGAACTTTCCTTTAGAGAACTAGTATTCGAAGCCGCACGACGTGCCTATTCCGAGGCAGGAATCGATCCCAGAAAAGATGTCGCTGGCTTCATATCATGTCAGGAAGACTTCTGGGAGGGCATTGCGATAACTGACGAATTCGCGCCAGAACCCTTGGGAGGAGTACTTAGACCTACATTCACAGTAGCAGGAGATCTACTACAGGGCATAGCACAAGCATTCATGATGATAAAGACAGGTCTCTTCGATATTGTAGCAGTAGAGTCACACTCGAAACAAAGCGATATAAAAACACTCCAAGAGATATACGAACTAGCCCTAGACCCACTATATCTTAGACAGTTAAGGCCGCCTAACCCGTTGTTCATGGCTGGTATAGACGCTCAGGCCTATATGATGGAAGCAGGAGCAAGCGAGGAAGATCTAGCACTGGTAAGCGTCAAAAACAGGAATAACGGTATAGATAACCCGCGGGCAAGTTACTCGTCAACGATTACGCTCGACGACGTCATGTCCTCGGGATACTATATGAAGCCGATCAAGAACCTTGAAGTCGCAGGATTTACAGATGGAGCAGTAGTCTTCGTACTAGCCAGCGGTGAAATTGCTAGAAAGTTTACAGATGACCCAGTATGGGTCAAAGGAGTCGGATGGAGCACAGAAACAGGCACTGGAGGATGGAACCACCACGTCTGGGGACGCATGATCTCCGCTAGAGAAGCAGCTAAACAGGCATTCAAGATGTCCGGGTTAAACTTAACTGATATGGATAGTGTAGAAATAGAAGATAGATTCACATACCTAGAGCCCCTGTTCCTGGATGAAATAGGATTATCAACAATAGGATACTCGGTAGAGCTCCTCAGAACAGGCGACCTAGACAAAAACGCACACATGCCAGTCAACATGAGCGGCGGAAGCCAGAGCATAGGAGTACTACTAGAGGCGACGGGAGGATCCAGGCTTCTTGAAGCATATCTACAGCTCAAAGGCAAAGCCGGATACAGGCATCACGAAGTAGAGAAAGCACTTGTAGCCTCTTGGAGAGGTCCTCCAACGTACACAACCAGTGTTTTGATCCTATCCAGGTAGGACAGTAGGGTGGTGTATCATGAGAAGCAATATACATGTGAAGGATAAGGTCGCGATTGTAGGCGCTGGCATAACCCTCTTCAGGAGGAGGCTCCTCGAGACTCCACGCGAGCTTGCATGGGAAGCCGCGAAAATGGCCCTTGGCAATGCAGGCCTGACATTGAAGGACATAGACTGTGTAGTTATCGGGACAGCCCCGGACGCGTTCGACGGCATACACCTCAACGGTGAGTACTTGGCGGACGGAAGCGGAGGATTCTCCAAGCCTACTGTCAGAGTATATGTGGGCGGTGGGACAGGAGTAATGGTTCCAATAGCCGCCTGGTGGCATGTAGCTAGCGGTCACTGCAAGACAGTACTAGCAGTAGCCGAAGAAAAGATGAGCCCGGCACATCCACATCCACAGGGAGTATTCGCCTATATTTGGGATCCTATACTGGAGAGACCCCTAGGACCTAATCTAATATGGATATTCGCAATGGAGATGAGAAGATACATGCATAAGTGTGGTGCTAAGAAAGAAGATATAGCCCTTGTAAGCGTGAAAAACAAGAGAAATGCTCTCGATAATCCTGTAGCCCAAGCCGCAGCGAACATAACTGTGGAAGACGTTCTCTCAAGCGAGCTCCTAGTATGGCCAGTCAACAGGCTAGATATAAGCCCTGTAAGCGACGGCGCCGCAGCCCTCGTATTAGCAAGCGAGAACATGGCTAGACGTGTAACAGATTCACCAGTATGGGTCGAGGGAATAGGATTCACACTGGACAATACACACTGGTACAATAGAGAGCTAGGATTCCCGAGATACGTAAACTATGCTGCAAGAATGGCGTACAAGATGGCCGGCATAGAGAGACCATGGAAAGAGATAGACGTAGCAGAACCATACGATCCATTCGACTATAAAGAACTCCACCATATTGAAGGCTTAATGCTCGCAAGACCATGCGAAGCACCGAAACTACTCAAAGAAGGATGGTTCGATAGAAGCGGTGAACTACCCACGAGTCCAAGCGGAGGACTCTTAGGAGTAGGCAACCCGATTGCAGCTGCGGGTCTAATGAAGGTTGCTGAACTATTCTGGCAACTACGCTACGAGGCTGGAGCCAGGCAAGTGAAGAAGCCAGTCCACCGGGGCGTAGCTCAGGCATGGGGAGATCTCATGCAGGCGGGAACGGTGATTGTTCTAGGAAACTAGAGGGG
>JALWJI010000020.1 GCA_027081695.1 Acidilobaceae archaeon
AGCCTTATCAAGGGAGGCCAAAACAGCTATTCCCGGCGATGTTCTAGAAGAGATACTGAAGTATAAGGGATATGAAGCCGAATATCGAGGGGAATACGTTGAAACCAGTGCCTCTCCCTCGATAGTATATGAGACCGCCATACTGTTAGGTGAAGCCATCAGAGCAACAACCATGCTTCATGCCACAAGAACAGCCAAGAAGCTAATACTCGCCCTACTTGTGATTGATAACAATCTAAAACCAATTGAAATAATAAACAGTGGAGAAACACTGGGTTTAATTAAAATAGATCAGGACGGGAAAGTCCACTTAACCATGGACTGGAGAAAAGCGCTTAAAACCATGATTGACAACATTCAAGTCAAGGGAGGAGAATAAACATGGAAGAAATGAACCTAATAATACGAAAAATAGAGCCGCAGACCTACGAGCTAGAGATACAGGGAGAAGATGACTCTATAGGAAACCTCCTTGCAACGTACTTAGAAAATCTCGACGAGGTACAATTATCATACTATAGCAGGCCACATGTATTAGAAGACAAGATCGTGGTCTACGTCAAGCTGAAGAAAGACATAGATATAAAAAAGGTGGTTGAAAAAGCTATTGGGCAGATCCTAGAGGATATCGAAGACCTCAGACAAAAGTATCTAAAAGCTCTTGAAAAAATAGGCGTGTCGCTAGAACAATGAAGGAAGAAGCACGGATTTTTGTAAGCAAGTGCAATCCTGATATCTGCATAGGCGTAATTGTCAGAGGCATAGGAGTCGACGGAGTAGTCTCCGGTAAAAATTGCAGAGAAACATGCAGCCAATTAACTGAAAAGGGTTACCTCGGCGAACTCCGCTACTTTATTGGAGACTGTTCGTGTGGGCTGGTAGAATCTCCTATAAGCACGCCATATATTGAAAACCTCCTCCGGGTCTTGGACAGGGATGTGGGCTTGTGGTATAAGATTACGGTTGAATTGCTGAAAAATAGGGACAATGAATAAAAACCGATCGTGGAAATCGCTATTCCTGGGTCACCGTGGAAATACATGTACTGGCGGAAGAGGTTCCATATGCACGGCTGATTCTTAGACATCTACGAGATAAGAATACGGGAGTATCCGATTTTAGAGGATGGATGGAGAAAGCAGGGATTCTCCTAGGAGTGTTCATTTCTAGAAGTCTCTCATGGAGAAGAATAGAGGTTGAAACACCACTAGGGTCGGCGGTCGAACTGGATCTAGAGACGCAGCCGCTTGTAGTAAGTATACTTGGTGCCGGAGTATATTTGGCCAACGGAATAATGAAGTTGTATCCTGGGGCACCACTAGGGCTTGTCTCTGCCAAAAGAATAGAAGATGGCTCCGAGGTAAGGATAGAGGTCTACTACTCTAGATTACCAACTGAGTGGAGAGGCGAGTCGATAATTGTTGATCCAATGCTCGCTACAGGATCGACGGTATCTCGGGTTATTGATGAATTAAAGAAGCGTGGATCAAGTAAAATAATAGTAGGAGCCGTCATCTCATCGATACAGGGAATATCGTATCTTTCATCTAAACATCCCGATGTGGAGATCTACACACTAGGTCTTGACAAAGAATTAGACTCGAGGAACTTTATCGTTCCAGGATTAGGAGATGCGGGAGATAGAAGCCTCGGCGTTGTTTTCTAATTATCTAGAGTATTTTCCTATACAATAATAATCCGAGTAAGAGGACTCCTATTCCTAGTCCTGCTATGAGCCCAGTCTTCATAGTGCTATTATCACTCTCTGGATTATCATACTGTATGCTGGCACTATATATATTGGTTAGATCTGAGGTAGTGTTTGTCGTAGTTTTCTCGGCTGGAGATTCATTTGATTCCCCGGAGCTATTGCAGTAATAGACTCCACTGTATTTTCCATTCAGGTATATTATAATGGTCTTGGGCTGAACTGTTAGATTAATCGATATGCCTTTCCGGGTTATTACTTGGATAACGGGTTGTTTAGGAGGTTCTAGTGTAATGTCCAGCCTCAAAGTATTATTATCGATGTAAGTATGGTTGTATGTGATATTGTATCCAGGTGTTGGTAGAACGATCAACACGTTCAAGTATGGTGAACCTTGGACGTTTACGCAAGTGACCGATTCTATTTTAGGCAATGTATCGTCACCTAGGACTTGGATACTATTAGCTACTACCATAACTAAAAACACTAGTATTATTAGTCGATACCGATACCCAAGCATTATTCAAGCACCGATCCAAGCTTTCTATAAATTACTCTAGCACTTTATAGGATTCTCTCTTTCTTCGCTTGTGGGTTTAGCTGGTATAACACATATGAACCACATACCTTTCTTGCTCCAATACTCGTGTTCTACATTCGGCGGAATATAGATAGCTGTGCCTTCGCTGACATCATAGTATTTTTCGCCTATCCTGACCCTGCCCGAGCCTTTTACGATAAAAATCTCGTGCTCCCATGGATGGAAGTGGCCTTTTATATGTGAATTCTCGCCCATCCTGAACAGTCTCATATAAAAGTTTCTCGCTCCATCTTGTTCGGCGATTAGCCAGCGTATAGTAGTATTGACAGCCATATTCGGAGGTATAATTTTTTCCTCGACCTGTGTATAGTGGGCTACCTTCTCTCCACAATGAGAATCCTGATTGCTCATAATAACGCACCCAACTATTGTATGAATTAGGAAGCCCAGGAAATATAACATATCCTAAATATGTTTAGCAGAAATAATAATGAACACAACCAAAGCGAATAACCTAAGGCCTTGGCCTTTAACTGATTATGCCCGAATAACTTTCCAGGGATACTTTAGCTGATCCTAGTAACACGGCTTCAGGCATACACATAGATAATATATGCATCCTTCTTCTGGTATAATCGATTCTCTCAATAACTGCTAAGGCTTCTTTACCATTACAGAGCGCGGCCGCGATGAGTCCTCTTTCCCAACCCTCATAGAGGATCCTTATGCCGGGAAGCCTAGTTTGTATCTTGTGCTTCGTGACTACTACCAGTCCATTAGGTCCTCTTTCAGCGTAAACAACATGTTTCACAGGAAGTAGCGAGTAGTCTTCCCTGCTCAAAGGAGACTCAAAGAATAATGGGCCTCCATATACGGGTATGGTGTCTAGATTTATTGAATAACGTTTTGCACCTAGTAAACGTCTCGCTATGAGCCTGTCACGATGAGTTCTTCTCTCCTCGCGCGTCTTCTTAGTTGATGACGCAAGACATGGCGATCTTATAATGTTTGTATCAGTGAACCGTGACTTAATATACTCGAAGACCTTGTCATGAAGCCCCATTAGAATAATGTTATCAGCCTTAATAGCTGCGGCAATAGCCGTTTTTGATTCTATCCCCTGCCAAATAGATATCCATCCATCAGTATCAATTACTATGTGTCTATTATTAGTCAGGAGCTTCGAGGCACATCCGAAATATTTAGTCAAGGCGTGTAATGGGGAAAACGCGCCGACAAAACAGTTCTCTGTGTTTCCTGTAATGGATCCTGGTATTATGGGGCCGTTAGAGGCTTCAAGCTTGGTCACGAATCCTGGAGCGTAGAGCTCGTTTTGGCCGATATCTATAGTTGCTAGGATTATTGGTTTTCCTTTGCCGAGACTTATATTAGATATAAACGAGAATAGGGTGCTCTTTCCACAGTCGGTAGGTCCAATAATAAGTGTCTTGTCATAGTCGGCGCTTTGAACAGCGAGAGAATAATACGAATTATATACCTCGGTGTTGATCCGTGAAAGTGGTTTTGTTGCTTCTATCACAGAGCTTGATACAGCATATATAAGCACGCTTCTGCCTGTAGGCACAGTTAGTTGTCTGCCTTGTTCTTCGATAACATAACCGTTTACCGCAATTTCTCCATTGATAAGTCGAATACTTGAAGGTCCCGTTAAGAGCCAGGCTGTTTCTCTAGGTAACTCATGTCTAAGACCGCTGATGTCTACATTCATTTTTCTCAATATCCCCGTGGGATGAAATATTGTCTTGGAAATCTAAAATCGTATCCATTGCGTAGTATACGTTCCTATAACTGGTATCTTTGATTGGAGGAGTTATTTTGGAGAAGGGCCTGGCGCCGCGGCCGGGATTTGAACCCGGGTCACGGGCTTGACAGGCCCGCATACTAGGCCAGGCTATACTACCGCGGCACGGGCCATGATTCTCTAGACACGGGATGGATTATAAAGATTATCCTGTGTCTAGTGCTTCTCAAGTATGAAAATAGTCGCCCAGAGATCTCCATGTCTTACTTTTCTGGCACTTGTTATTTTGAATCCTGCCTCTCTAGCATATTTTGCGAAGTAGTGTGAGTCGGCAGTGATTATACCAGCTTTTCCGCCGGGAGCCATTATTTTGTATAGGCTGGGCAGGAAATCTCTATAGAGTCTTCTGACACTAGTAGGATCCCCCATGCGTATCCCGTATGGGGGATTACTTACAACGAAATCGACGCTATCTTCAGGAATTATTTCCTCGAGTCTTCTTGCATCGTGTACATAGAAGTGTATCCTGTTATAGACTCTTGCAGCTAATGCGTTTATTCTTGCTCCCCGTATGTGTTTTGATAACTTGTCTACACAGAGAATCTTTGAATTCTCGAATAAGAGAGCTGCCTCTATAGCAACAGTACCTCCTCCGCACATTGGGTCCATAACGACACTGTTATCATGGGCTCCTATGAGTCTAAGCATTGAATAGGCCAGTGTAGCTTTAAGGGCGGCTGGATGATCATATATTCTGTATCCTCTTCTGTGAAGGCTTCTTTCGCCTGTAATTTCTATACCCAGTCTGTAGATATCCTCGTCTATCTCGGCATACACTGTTATGCTCGGCGAATTTAATCTGACGAGAGGAGCACTACCATATCGTTCAAGATAAACTCTCCCTACAGCGTCTCCAGTTATCCTGGCTACATCCATGCTCGTATACTCGTGTCCTTCACCTATTCTCGAAGCTCTAACAGCGAATGAGGCTCCAGCAGGAATATACCTGTCTATGCTCGAGTTCTCGACAATTGCATAGATTTTATCGAGATCAGAAACAGTCTTGCCAACAGTGTCCTGAGCCAATAGTATGTATGCGGAGTGAATACTTCGTAGCTTTATCAGCCGAGTCATAGCATATTCGTCCAGTTCGTCCTCAACAATTATCCTACCCTTATACTCCTTGCGCAGAAGTATCCTTGCACTAGGTAATTCCTCGGTGATCTCCTTAGCAGCGATGTCTTCAAGGCCTGGATTGCATGTAACTAGATACTTTGTCTTCACAGCCTTCGATCCTCCTACAAGCCTTTGATAAGAGATAGACTAGTAGATCTATTTCTCTCTTGCGAGTAATGTTCTTCATCGCTATTCTCTTAAGGGCGAGAATCACGTCTTTCTGCTTTATCTCGTCATGTATGAGGATTTCCGAGAGGGCTCTAGTATATGCATCAAGTAATCCTATAGTCCTGGAGCTAGGCTTGGTCGTGGAGGAGCCTCTAGTTCTAGCTTGATAGAACTCATATAGATATATCGCTGTCGCGTTCGCAAGATTCAGAGCCGGATACTTGGGACTACTAGGTATATGGCTAAGTATATCGCATTTCCTGAGTTCTTCGCGTGTCAAACCGACGCTTTCTCTACCCATCACGAGTCCAACAATACCATCTATCTCGGAAAAGAGATCCGCAGCCTCACGCACGGTTATAGGCTCCCTTAGTACATCTCTCTCACTGGTCTTAGCAGAAGTACAGATACTGAGATCAACACCTTCCAAAGCCTTGTCAAATGAGTCGACTATAACTGCGCTATCGAGTCTATGTGCGGCACGTACAGCATACTCTTTAGCCTCCTCTAGGCTTGCTTTAGGATTAACTAGGTAGAATTCGTCTACGTCAAAGTTTTCGCAGAGCCTCGCTATCATCCCAAGATTTACTCCACCTTCCGTCTCTACGAGAACTAGTCTCAATCTAGCCATCCTATCACGTCTCCCTGAACGTTCGCTCCGCGTATACCGCATATATTTTTTCCATGAAGAATCCTCTGGCCAGTTTCAGCTTTATATTGAAGCCTCTTGAGGACAGGCATTCTTCAACATCGAGAGGAGACAGAGAACTATATATGAAAAGAACCGAATCCGCAATATTAGCCGATTGAAGACATGCCCTTCTAAGAACCCCGGTATCCCTCCAGGTATTAACCAGAAATCCATCACAGTTATCCACATCATCGGTAAATGGAAGATAGGGAGGGTTAACTATTACAAGATCCCATGTCCCCCGTGTACACTCTGCAAGGTTACATCTGATAACGAGTACATTGCCCGGAAGATTCCTCTTAGCGTCCTCCACTGCGTAAGGCGAAATATCGACGGCAACTAGCAGGTCTGGATCAAGTAATCTATGGGCGGCGAGGGCTAGGACACCGGTGCCCGTGCAGAGGTCGAGTACTTTGGAGAACTTGTACTGTCTCTTAGCTAGTTCTAGTATAAGTGATATGCCTAGAAGTGAGTCATCTGAGGGAGGATAAGTACAATCGCTGTACTCTATTTTCTCAATTATATCCTCGATAATGTTTGAACCCGATTTGTCTTTCTTCTCTATCAATGACATACTCGGCTACCAATACTTTATCAGATATTATGCATTGATCTAATTATATTGCTCCTCGATTAGGGACAATATGGTTTCAGGATCCAGGTCCCTCACTCTTATTCCTGGATCTATATCATGCCGAGTCCCGGGAGCACACCTCTCAACTATCTTAGATGCTCTTCTGTTTCTTTGACTGAATAGACATGCAGTAAACTGCTCTAGAACATTGTATTCT
>JALWJI010000021.1 GCA_027081695.1 Acidilobaceae archaeon
TATTATACGCGGAAGAAGTACGGGGAGCAAGGCTCCTCCCACTAGACTACAGAGCAATCCTCAAGAAGCTATCCGAAGAATTAGGGATCAGTCTACATGTAGCGAGAAGATACCAGAACACTATATTAATAGCGGCAATCGCGTCAATGACCGGTCTCTCTTTAGAAGCCCTAGAGAAGGGGTTTGTAAGAAGATGGCCTGGAAGAACCAAGATAATAGAGGGAAACAAAAAACTCGCCGAAATAGTATACAGTATTATAGAGGAAACAGACTACAGACTAGGACTATCCGAGCCAATTAACCCTCCTAATGAATACATGGTTGTAAGTGGAAACGATATAGTTGCGATAGGAAAAATAGTTGGAGGACTAAGGATACAAACCTACTATCCCATAACTCCCGCAGCAGACGAGAGCTTCACACTTGAAGAATACGAAGACCTAGAACGATATAAAGAAGGCTTGGGCGGAATAGTCGTCTTCCAGACAGAAGACGAGATCGCCGCTATAAGCGCTGCAATAGGCGCGGCCCTTACAGGAGCACGCTCAGCCACTGCTACCAGCGGGCCAGGATTTGACCTAATGGTGGAGGCTCTGGGATGGGCCGGTATAAACGAGGTACCGGTAGTAGTCACCTACTATCAGCGAGGAGGCCCAAGCACTGGCCTACCGACACGAGGAGGCCAACAAGACCTATACTCTGCAGTATTCTCGGGACACGGAGAGTATCCCAGGATAGTTATAGCTAGTGGAGACCATAGGGAGGCTTTCATAGACGCCGTCGAGGCAATGAACCTCGCCGAGAGATACCAGCTACCCGTTATACATTTACTAGACAAGTTCCTCGCAAACTCAATAGTAACTCTACCAGTACCAGAACTAGAAAACATCCTTATAGACAGAGGACTGCTTACAAGGAATCCACCAGGAGACTACAAGAGGTTCGATAAGTCAAATGGACCGATAAGTCCGAGAGCCCCTGTGGGAGCCGAGGGAATCGTAACATGGCATACAGGAGACGAACATAACGAGGAAGGCCATATATGCGAGGACCCGATGAACAGGCTGGCAATGCATAATGCCAGGATGAAAAAACTAGAAATAGCATCCAGGGAGATACCATCAGAATATAAGATTAAACAGTATGGAGGCGGCCGAGACTTCCTATTGATAGGCTGGGGATCGACAAAGGGCGCTGCACTGGAGACTCTTAAGGAACTAGAATCAGTAGGAATACATGGATCCTATCTACACATAAGGATGCTAGAACCATTCCCTGTTGAAGAAGTAACTAGTATACTTAGAGAATATGATCCCGATACTGTGATAGATGTCGAGGCATCCCGAGTCCCTATGCTTGCTAACTTGGTCTCCTTGAATACTGGTTTCAAGATACACAAGTTTATCCTCAAGTGGACGGGTAGACCAATCTACGTGGACGAGCTTGTCCAGGCAACACAGAGAATCCTAGATAAGCAAACGGACATGGAGGTGCTCAAGCATGGTGCTTAGACTAGACTATAAGACAGAAGTCTGGGTAGACTGGTGCCCCGGATGCGGGGACTACGGTATACTCACAGCCCTACAAAGAAGCCTAAAAGAGCTCGAACTAAAACCATGGCAAGTAGCACTAGTCTCCGGCATAGGATGCAGCGGTAAAACACCACACTTCGTATATGCAAACGGAATCCACACGCTCCACGGACGAGCAATACCATTTGCAACCGGAATAAAACTAGCAAAACCAGACCTAACAGTAATAGTAAGCGGCGGAGACGGAGACCTACTAGGAATAGGAGCCGGCCACTTCGTAGCCCTCGGAAGAAGAAACATAGATATCACAGTACTAATACACGATAACCAAGTATACGGGCTAACAAAAGGACAAGCAAGCCCCACGCTCCCGGCAGAAGCTAAGACGAAATCACTACCAAAACCAAACATCCAAGAACCAGTAAACCCATTAGACCTAGCGCTCTCGGCCGGCTACACATTCGTGGCAAGAGCCTATGCACTAGACATACCATTACTCACAGAAATAATCAAGAAAGCAATACAGCACAAGGGTGCAGCCGTAATAGACATCCTACAACCATGTGTAACATACAATGACTTATACACCCAACAATGGTACAGGAAAAGAGTATACAGACTAGACCAGGAACCAGGATGGGACCCAGTAGTAAGAGATCCATCCGAGAGAGAGGAAAAACTAGCAAAAGCAAGAGAGAAAGCAAGAGAATGGGGAGACAAGATACCAATAGGAATCCTATATCAGGACCCACTCAGACCAACGATAATAGACAGACTCTCACAAAGACTAGCAAGCTACCCAGAAAATCCACCAGCAACAGCAAAGATATCGGAAAACAATAAACCGCTAATAGATAAACAACTACTAAAACAAATATTCAAAAAGTACATTATTGAAACAAGCAAATAAACACTCCAATAAATCTATATCAAGTTATCAATACTTGTTTATTCACTTACTCGTTTTTGCACGGCCTAGGAGGAACAATCCCTGTTCTCAGCAACTGTGCTAGGAAACCATAATATGGGTCAGGAATACCAAGATCCCTCAGCTTCCTAATTACTCTCTCAACGTCATATTTTACTCTGCCAAAAGTGAAGGTACCCGTATCAGTATTTATTATAAGATATCCGGCTCTAGGATCACCGTCTCGGGGTTGACCAACGCTCCCAGGATTAGCGACTAGAGCTCCCTTCACAATCCTAAGGAATTGAATATGTGTATGTCCAACCAAGAAAACTTTTCCATTAGGACACTCGTTGTCAATGCTCTTTTCTTTGAGCCTGAGACTTGGACGTAATACACTACACATCTCCCTGTCGCCAAGATCCGGATGCAGGTAACCGTATAATGGGCTGGCAGGGCTACCATGAACAGCCTCAATGATCATATTATCGATTTCTAATGATAAACGCCCTGGTAAATTCCTCAAGAACTCCTTGTCGGTCTCATCTAGGATCTTATTCGTTATATTCTCACGGAACCATAAGCTAACCCAGTGAGTCTTCTCACCACATCTACAGTCCCGGCCGAAACCAACAGCATCATCATGATTACCACGGACAAAACGAGCACCGGCTTCTCTTAACCTATCAATGACCTCTCCGGGCTCCGGTCCATAATCTACTAAATCGCCTAGAACAATTACTTCATCGTAATTATTGACGAAGTTAATAACACTGCTTAAAGAATCGAGGTTTCCATGGATATCACTTATTACTAGTATACGACTCATATTTCTGTGTCACCCATGGTAGCTGTTCTATTCGGTTACTACGATATTGCTATATTGATATTCATATTCCTGCTGGGTACCCATCTCCTCTTGGATCAGTTGCTGTCCAGAGTACATTATTCTTGTAATATATGGCAGATGCCACACCGGTTCTTCCTGTAGTTAGTGTATAGCCAGGAGGTATATCTTTCCAGGAAACGCCTGGATCCGCAACTATGTTGCAGGTTCCAGGAGTCCACAAAGTCCTCGTAGAGGCTAGTGCTTTGCCGACGCTCATTTTGTGTTCTATTATGTTTGATATCATGAGTGCGTGTTGTTGTGGTCTATATTGTCCTCCTGATGTTCCTAGTACAAGTATCTCATTGTTCTCTGGTTTCTGGGCTAGGACTGCTGAGAGCGTGTGTAGGGGTCTTTTCTCGGGTCCTAGACTATTTGGTAGGCCTGGTCTTGGTTCAAAGCCTATCGCTCTATTGTTAAGTGTTATCTGGTATGTAGGCTCTGTTAGTCCGCTTCCAAAGTAGTAGTAGAGGCTCTGTATTGCGGCGATATACCATCCGTCTTTTGAGGCTACTGCGTGGAAGGTTGTGTCGTGCTCTTTTGGTTGCTGAAGAGGGTTGCATTTGTTTGGTTTGTATTTTTCGAGTATCTGTGTTTCCTCGAATAAGGTGTCAGATAAGAGTTTTTCTCGGCTAATTGTCATGTGCTCTGTGTCTCCTATGTAGAGGTCTCGGATACTGTATGCTATTCTTGATTTTTCCATGAGTATTGGTAGGCGTTGGACAGGATCGTATGGAGTATTTTGGAGGAGTTTTAGTAGGTGGAGTGTCGTGGCTCCTTGGGTGTTTGGTGGCATTTCATAGATTGTCCAGCCGTGGTAGGATTCGAGTACTAGAGGCTCGTCTAGATATGCTTGATAGTTCTTCATATCGTCTTTTGTTAGTAGTCCTCCTTGGTTCTGGACGTATTCTTCTATGGCGTCGGCTATTTCTCCTTTATAGAGGGCTTTTGGATCCTCGGCTAATATTTCTAGTAGTCTTGCCATTCCAGGATAGTTTACTTTTTGGCCCGTTTCTATTGGTCCATTATATAGGTATGTCTTTCTGCTTCCAGGATCATTGTAGAGGACTCTTAGGTTGCGTTTGACTGCGTAGGCGAAGGCCGGTGGTGCAGGGAATCCTTCTCTTGCAATGGTTATTGATGGAGTTAAGAGATCTCTCCATTCTAGGCTACCATATTTCCTCCATAGTGTATAGAGTGCGTCTATCATTCCCGGTACTACTATTGTTAGAGGGCCTCTCATTGATTGCCATTTTTCTTCTAGGCCATGTATCTTTTCTAATGTGAGCTTGGCTGGCGACTGGCCTGATCCCATTATAATCTTGACCTCGTTGTCTGGTGTATGGATCAGTGCGAAGTAGTCTCCACCTAGGCCTCCTAGATGTGGAATCGTAACAGCTAATGCTATGCTTGTAGCTATAGATACGTCTATTGGGTTACCGCCTTTTGAGGCAATTTGAAAACCTATCGAGCTCGCCAGGGGGTTTTCTGAGGCAATTGCTAGTTTGCTATAAGGGTATTCTCTACTTGCAAGTGCCAACTAAGAGTCACCGGCTGTAATGTGTCTGTTTGGGATTATTTGTTTAAATTTATAGAATATTTACGTAATATATTTAATATATTATTAGTCAATAGTCCCATCATATAATGTTTCTACTGCATTAATGTTAATAAGAAACTATTAACAGATACTTATCTATAGCCTAACATATATTCTCCTATAAGCCAGTATTATAATCTCTGTTTACAATCTAGTATAACGACCATATCTTTAATAGTAGAAGGAGGAAGAATAGATTTGAAATATAAACACAAGGGAGCACTCGGAATACTCCTACTCGTAATAATGGTACTTTCGATAGCTCCTTCAACGAGTTTTACTGGAACAGCACAAACATCTGATATACAAGGAGACGGGATTACTCATAGTCCTCCAGGACTAAATATGGAGATTCAGAGCCAATACTTGTATACAGAGCTAGATTACGGAACAGTTGATAGACTAGCAGCAGTGCCTTTAATGGACATAGATTCAAACATCATGTATCTGAACGACTTCGGAATATACGATGAAAACTACTCGGGATACGCTATAGTTGACTCAGGAGACTTCACATGGAACAATTACGTTGAAACGACAAATAGGACAGATATCTACGCTGTCCTACATCAAGGATACGATGCCGGAACCGGACTATACGTCGAGAGAGAATTCATAATGATGAACACGGCACCACTACTCATTGTTAAGACAACAATCATAAATAACGGAACTCAAAGCTTTACCGATATGCTATATGAAGAATATATGGATCTCGACATAGTGGGAGCTTCAGGAGATTATATACTAGCCCCACTCAACAATCAGATAACGAGACTAACAGTTGAGACTTTCCTGGACAAAAACGAGTTCAGCGAACCCTGGCTACTCCAAATAGACCAAGAAACAAACTATCCTATGGGAATAATCATAGGATCATTCGATACCTTCAACGGAGCATACGTGGCATATTATCACGGAGAGGATCCTCCAGAAACAATTAATTTAAACGGAGAAGTAATCACGACAGGAGATATAGTAGTCGGGCTAACATGGAAACTCTCACTACAACCAGGCGAAGAAGCAACATACATCTACGCATATGCATACACCAATAGTACTGCAATGCTAACAGAGCTGGCATCACTACTACCAGGTTTCGGAGAATTATCAGCAGATCTCCAAGCTCCACTATCAGCATACTGGGACCAGACAATACCCATATCATTCAACATTACGAACACGAACCGGCAAAATCTCACATACGAGGTCACTACGGATCTAGAATACGATTCTGGATTCCTAGACCCTGAACTAACTCCGCCCATTATCGATCAATTCACACTATCGCCAGGAGAATCATACTCTAACACATACCTATTCCAAGTCCTCCACAACGTTGGCACAACCATAGTAACGTTGCACATAACTTATCAAGCATATAATGAAACCGGCGATCTAGTTGGAAACTATACGGTGAAAAGAACCAACTATATAAAAATACTGCCCTCCCCATACCAATACGCAATATTTAGTGCCGGAGAAGCCACTCCAAACGAACCAGCAATCCTAAGCCACGAGCTCCCATCAAGTTTACTCTATGAGACAACTACAGTCACAATCTCAACTAAGCCAACAGTTATATACATTAGTGAAATAAAAGATCTAATAGCATACCCATATGGATGTGCAGAGCAAAGAACAAGCAAATTATTAGCGAGCCTTAACGCGATACTATACTTGTCATACTATGATGCCATTACCGAAGAAGAATATCAAGAATATGCCCAGATAGTAATAGGCGGTGCACTGGAACTAGTTGATCTCCAGAAACCAGATGGAGGATGGGGCTGGTTCCCAGAATACAATTCGACGCCCTTCTTCACAGCATACGTGTTAGAGGGTCTTGTAAAGACAGTGGAATGGGCCTA
>JALWJI010000022.1 GCA_027081695.1 Acidilobaceae archaeon
ACTGTTCCATTATTCTTGGTAATGTTATCGGTTGGTGGGCCCGCGGGGATTTGAACCCCGGACCTCCGCCGTGTGAGAACACAACCATATTCATCGTTGTATATCAACAATATGCATGGAGTCCAAAAAGAATAGCAATAAGGATATCAATTTCGATATCAATTACCATCAGATATGCATATGAAATCCTCGGTGTATGTTGGCTTCGAGATAACCTTTTAAATGGACAGTCGCTTATAACTGTAAGAGGGAACTATTTTGTCTTCTGAAATTAACATAGGATATTTACTTGAAGACGATAAGGAGTTAGAGCTTGTTGAATGTGGTTTCAAACTTGAAGAGAAGTTGCAAGAAACCGTTGAGAAAAATATTAGTTTACTGGAAAAAATATTCGGCACTGAGTTGATTAATTGTGGAAATGTATCGTTCCCGGAAAATCTTGAGGCAGACTTGGTTTTGCTTAGTAAGGAAGAGCGTGAAGAGAGTGTTGACTACGTACCTGTTGTCGTAGAATTGAAAAGAATGGATAACAGAGAGGTTAGGAGAGAGGTTTTAGCTCAGCTTCTCGAATATATGACTGCTATGTACTTACATCCAGAGCAGGTTATACAAGCTTGCGTAAATAGAGAAGCAGACTTTGACGTAGAGAACCTTGAGGAGAACATCAAAAAACTTCGTATTCGCGGTATTATACTTTCAGAAAATATACCGGAAATAGTAAAGAAAACTATAGAAGTCTTAAATGGACAATTAACTGACTTAGAGCTATATGGAATTGAGTTTAAAAGGCTATGCTCCAATGACGGGAGATACCATGTGATTATTCCTGTTTTAATTGGTGTTACGACGGAAGCTGAAAGAAAGAAAAAGAAGACTACGAGAATCCTCTGGACGTATGATAGACTACACCAAGCATACCGTAACATAGAAGACGAACTATTGCAGCGTAGACTATTAGATTTACTTAAATGGGCACGTGAAAAAGCAGTACTAGAAGAGTATCCATCCAATCTGCCTCGCTTTAGAATATTTAAAGACATAGTTACCGTCGAACCATCAGGAAAGCTGTACATAAGATTTGGGAGAAACAACGAGTCAAAACTACCAAAACAAAAGCGGCAAAAGCTACTAAAAGGACTACAGGAGTTAGGCATGCTACTCTCGGATATAGAAGATGCTGATTCTATCCCCGACGGAAAAGTTACTCTACGGAGCATAGCTGAACTTCCAGAAGATGAATTTAAACGACTCAAAGAATTATTCGAGAATATATTTTTATAAAAAATTTTATAAATTGTTCATTATAGGATTGCTACTTATCTAGCAATAATAGGAAAAACAGCTACGAAATTGCAGTCTTCTCGCTAAGACATTTGAGTGGTTACGCTATATCCATCGCCTCGGAAAAGCGATAAAACGATTAAACCCTCATCATAATAGAGGGTGTCGAAGATGCCTCGCATTATCTCTGTGTTGTTTGATTATTTTCTTAAATTAGGGTTGTTATGGGGTGTTAGGCCACTTTCTTCTTATGGGTATGCTTGGGAGGTTATTGACCCTCATATGAAGGTTGTTTTCTATAGTTATCTCTCGCAATATAATAGGGTAGTTGAGGAGTTTCTGGATGGAAAGCCTAAACCAGACATATGGGAAGTGATGCCGTCTGCTAAGCTATTAGGTGAGGTAGAAGTACCAGTCCCGCATTTATCGTATCGCAATCTAGAGCTTACACCTTTTACAGAAGAACCGCTAGTATTGGTCTTTGTGGATTGGGACCTGTACAACCATAGTAGAATGAGTTCTGCCCGTAGAGCTGTGAGACGACACATTGAACCATACGTAGACAAGATAAGAGATGATTACTTAAACCTGTTTATTATCGATGTTAGTAGAGGAGTAGAAGAGGCTCTAGGAGAAATATTGAGTGGCTTGGTTCTCCGGTCTCTCGGTTTCATTGTCGATATAACTGGGAACCCGGGCCACGGCGTCTATCTACCTGCACGGGTTTCCAGGAAATATCCGGACATGATGGCTTGGAGAACGAGCGAGACGGGACTTCTGCAAGAAGAGGGAATAATAAAATGCGGTTCGTTTCTTCCCGAGCTCTCAGTTGTAAGCTTATATGGAAAGCCTCCGTGCAATAAAGCAGAGCTAAATCTGGAGGTCGAGTTACCAGAGTCGGAAGAGTTAATACTTATTGGAGAGGTAGAACCATCCGCACCTCGAATACATGGAGGCTTAAAACAAGTAGAAAATTATGACGAGCTGGGTTATTCTGATACCACCTTCATAGCAGCTCCAGAAGCATGCAGGAGAACAAGCAACACTAGCTGCATTGACCTACAACCCCCTCTCAAAGTAAGATTAATGCCAAGTGGTAAAGTGAGAGATAACAATAAGGAGTTTCTAAAGAATATTCTTGAGTTTATGACTCGCTCGACCCTACTCCTGAATTTCAGTCCTGGTAGTGTAATTAACGAATTACAGGAGTGGCACGAGGTAATCTCCCTACCCTTTAAAATAGACATAAAAGAATTGATAAAATATCTTAAACAATATAAAAATTAGCTGATTCATTCCACGACGTGTGATAGAATCTCACCTCTAACTATTTCATTCAAGATTTTGATAGTGTCGAGAGATAGAAGTAATCTCCCGGAAATGAATCCAGTAAGTAATCTATTCGCAGTACTTCTAGTGTTCTTGTTGACCTTCTCGGCTGGATAGTAGGTGTCTATGTAGTTTCTTGTATTCTCGAATAGTCTTGAGATTGTTCTAAGTATTGACTCTAGCTCCTCAGATACCCTCATTTTTACACAATACGAAGGATTAAGTAATTCCGGAGGTATGTCTTTGTTCTCTTTCTGGCGTCTCTTCCTTATCTTGTTGAGCTTTTCACTGTAGAATTCTTGGTAGGCCCTAAGGACTCGAGTATATGTTCGTGGTGCTGGTTTGTGCCATGGTCGCTGGGAAAATGATGCTACAGTTAATAGAGCAATCAGCAGTTCCAAGAGGAACTTCATTCTGCCTTGCGACGTGCCTAATACCCGACCAACGTTGAAGTCTAACCTGCGCCTTACTCTCTCGATATCATCGCTTTCATTCAGCGCTTCTTTTATGATTTTTGATAAGTAGTCTCTTATGTGTATTTTTGTTCCATCTTTTAGTGTAACCATCTCTAATAGTTTTATTATTGATTCTATGTTTTTATTTACTAGTGCTAACTGTCTGGCTATTGCTCTTAGGTCGTGGTATCCTGGTATGCTCTTACTGTATCTGAGGACTCTCCTTAGCTCTTCTTCATCTACCTTCATTGGTTTGGTGTAGTTTGGTTCTACTAGAATCTTAACATGGCGGCTGAATACCTTTACCCACTTCTCTCCATGCATACCATGGAAATACATGATGCATGGAACATGATATACCAGATACTTGCCTTCAAAAACTAGGTTTGTTGAGCGGATGACTGAGAAAGCATATCTAATCCTGTTAAAGCACTTCTCACGCTCCCGCTTCTCCTCCTTTTCATTGGTTATAAAGCCCATCCTCTGCATCTCGAAAATATCCGCTCGACATCCATCTGTATACTCCTCCATACGGGGGATTACGCATCCAAGTGCTAGCGAGTCTATTATGATAGAGCTACTAATACCTACCATTAGGAAACACCCATACCTAATCTCTATTCCTCTTACTTGGTAGGCCCATCACCATTAGGAAGTAGAGTAATTGCTGGATATATTCTTTTAATATACAAGGTGATAGAAGAATGGCAATCCAATACTCCGACCTAATCCGGAAGGGACTCATACCTTCAGGTAAAAGGAAGATTGTAAGACTAGGAGAGGACCGATACCTAGTCTACCTACCACGCAGCCTGAACTACCTCTGGGAAGAGCTCAGAAGTAAAGGCGCCAAGGTCAGGGTCTACATCGAAATAGACGATGACGACGATGGAGAAGGTGAACTGTGATGGCTAGGAGGCATAGTCACAGCTACTACGAATACAGGGCGAGGATTCGAAGAGTAATAAGAACAGTAACAGTTCCACCGACAAGCAGCAACCCGTATACCGAGGCAAGCAGAGTCTTTACTGGGTCGGCACCAGTTTTAAGGTTCCACGCAAGAGCGGTTGACAACCTGATAGAACTCTACCAACTATTGAGAACAGTGCAGGAATTCGCAACAGTAGCAGCGGAGTCCGTCAGAGTTTACATTACCGATATCCTCGGCTACAATGAGTTTAACAAGGACTTAGCTGGAATAAGTAGAGGCATAGCCATAAGATTCAACGACATAATAAGAGGAGACAACATCCTAGGAATAATAGTAGGAGCACACGGTGGAAAACCCCCAATACAGGACAGGAACGAGTCTAGAAGGCTAAAGCCACTAGCAGACATCGAAATAGATGATTACATAGAACTAAGAACGCTAGAGCTAGGAGTAGACATAATATTCGAACCAACCCGAACCGTCAAGAAACTACTATCCCCGCTAAACCACACCAAGATATACTGGACCAAGAGAATATACTAGATACCACCACTCTAATATCCAACACTTCATATATAATTCATATTACCATTCATGTAATCCCCCATGAGAGTGTCGCCTGCCTACTCTAGTGGCGCATACTCTAGCGAAGCGTACTCTAGCGCCACGTCCTCTCTGCAGGCGCACACTCCTCATGCGGGTAATCTTAAGGAAAACCAATGAAAAACAATAAACAACACCGATTAACGTGTAGCTAGTAACCACCATTAGTGGTGGTTAGATTTAGTGATACGAGTAAACCCAAGAAGTTTAGACTACCAGTAGTACTACACACTGGTGACTCACATTGACTAGTGAGTCACAGAAACCGTATCAGCACTGTAATGATGAGAATGATACATACTATCCAGTATGCAGTAAACTACAGAAACTCTGCCCTAGACTGGTACCGAGTCCCCTGTGGGGACTCAGCCTAGCAAACATAGCGAGAATAGCTCCCCAGGCAACGCTAGCAGTATGTGACTCCTGTCCTGAAACCGTGGAGAGGGTATACCGTTACTGGACCGCCCTCAATAGGAGCGGTAAATGCGAGGTATGCGGAGAACCTGGAAACGAACTTGACGAGGAATGGCTATACTGCATATTCGATGAAAGCGGAAACCTAGTACGTGACCTGGAAGAAAGAAATCCCCTGCCAGGAGAGACTAGACGATATCAAGGTATAGCCTATCTTCAGGGACTCAAGCTATTGTGTGAGAATTGCCATCTAGCTAAGCATCAGGGCTACGCACTAGTACATAGAAGAGAACAAGAAGCACTAAAGCATCTAGCTCGAATACACCAATTACACCTAGACGAGGCAAAGAACCTAGTAGGTGAAGCCTTCTTCATACACCATCAGCTAAGCAAGATACACGGCTGGACAATAAAGATAGGAAAACACATAGGGTTAGACGAGGAGCTTAGAGGCAAAGTAGAAACACTCCTAAACACAATGTACAGGAAAGGATTCTCAGTAGCCGGGGGATGGCTGCACTATCAATATTCTAAGTACTATGAAGAAGTGGAACCCCGTATAATACGAGAAACCATAGCTATACTATCAGAAGTTTCAAAGAGGGCTAGGACAACCGATGTAGCAGACAATAAGTGGACAGAGAGTCTACTAGAAACAATCAAAGAAGAACTAGAGTCGAGAGACATACATGTATTGGACCGTGAATTCAAACTATTCATAAACTACCTACTAGAAAACAAGAAACACAGGAAAATCTTACAAAGAGTCATTGACTACGCCACCAAGAGTGAGGCAAACCATCTTACAAGTCCTATCCCGATTCTACTGGAGTATATTGGCTTAACAGGTAAATGGATGGTGTTCATTCCAACAAGCCTCTACCCTAGAATATTCCGGTACATGCTGGAAGCTTTAGAGAACTCAAAGCTAGCATACAGCGCAAAAATAACAGCCCGAAGAAGCGAGTACGCCTCTAGAAGAGAACTACCCATAATAATATATGCCCCAATATCCTTTGCATCCCGCTACATTGCAGAGGTTGCCGAGGTAATGAGAAGCGTGATAGAAGAGTTCTATGTAACTAAAAAGATGTTCTATAAACCAGACCTGTTCACGGAAAAAGGGATATACTCGGGTAGAGCAGGCCAGAAGTCTTACATATATGTTTACTAGCTTGTCCGTCCCCTTAAGCTATTTTCCTGTGCTAGCGTGTACTTAACTATGGAAGCCAACGTGGGTGTCGGATATGAGATTATATCTTGATATAGAAACATATAGGCCGAGGAAGGAAGATGCCTTTTTGCGAGAGAAAATAATTGTTATTGGTATACTCGAGGACTGGACTAAATATGCTCCAGAGTCTTCAGAGATATGGGATGAATCTAGTGTAAAGTTCTATTACTTTACTGAATGGGAGCTTGGAGGAGAGTCGGAAGTAATTTCTCGATTTTATGATTATTTAGGAAGACTTATACGGGACTGGAAGAATAGGAGAATAGAGTTTCTTAATGTTGTAGGTTTTAATATACTTAGATTTGATATACCACTCCTTATACAAAAAGGAGTAGAACATGGTGTGGGAAGCCTGTCAGAGATAAATGAATTGTGGCATAATACATTCACTATTGACTACTTTCAGGCAACGC